>WRAZ01000002.1 GCA_009779925.1 Chitinivibrionia bacterium | reverse complement strand
TGCCAAATCGTAAAAACCGCGCAAAAATCCATAATTTTGATAGACAATTATGTCAATGAAGCCACATTGACGATATTTTCCAAGAGAGCGGAAAATGTAAAAGTTATGCTTTTTACAAAGGAAATATCAATGCAGTTAAAATTAGATATAGAAAAATTCAACAAACAATATCCGCCGATAGAAGCAAAAGAATTCGACCTCAGCCACGATAGATTTTTGATAGTCGATGACAAAGAAGTTTATCATTGGGGCGCAAGTTTGAAAGACAGCGGCAAAAAATGGTTTGCGTTTTCAAAAATGGATTTGGACGGGTTGTTAGTTTTAGAAAAAATCAGGAAATGGAAATCGTAGAGGCGGACCCGTGTGTCTGTCCCATACAACAATTTTTCACAAAAACCAAAATAACCCCGAAAATCACCTGAAAAATAACGTATTTTCCCCGAAAAAATGCAAATGGAGAAAAAATATATGGACGAAGGTTGCAGGAGAAAAATAATTCTTTCCAATGACGAATTTCAAAAACTGAAAAAAGATACAGAAATGTTGTTAAAAAGAGATGTTGGCAAAATATTTCAGAATAAAAACGGAGAAAGAAGCGCTCGCTTGTATCAAAAAGGGGCAAAAAGAATTGTAAGTCGAGAAGCGATAAACAAATCAATAGATACAAAAATACATTTTGAAGCCGCCAAAAACATTGGTGAATTATTTGAGAAAAGTAAAAAAACACAAACCTCTATGGACAGAGCCGAAGAGAATGATATAAAATATATTCACAGATACGAAACAGATTTTGAATACGACAATTTTTCATATCCCATAAAAATAACAGTGAAAGAGTATTACGACGAGGCAGAGATAGACAGAATATATTCAATAGAGGTAATAAAAAAGGGAGACCATGGATACGCACCCGAATAGCGAACACATATCATCTCCCTTAAAATAAGGCATTTGCCTACAACCATAATATACAAAATAACCGCACGAAAAGTCAAGGGTAAAATTAAATTTTCTATAATTTCCCACAATTTCCCACAATTTTCACCAAAAACGAAAATAATCCCAAAAACCACCTCAAAAAGAATGTATTTTATAGGCGCGAAAAAAAGTTGAATGGCGAGATTGATCCTCGTTATTCATCATATTTTAATTTTACAATATAGACAAAACACCCTTGTGGTTGTTCTGTCGTCCTATGTTGTAAATAAAAAATACGTAGGTTCCATTCAACTTTTTTTCGCAGAAAACACGAATTTACCGGCAGAACAGCCTTTCCGCTGTTTCTTGCTTGAATTTTTAACATTGCCGTGTGGGAACGGCGGGAAGGCGGTTTTTATGAGCAAACTTATTAAAACAATGGCGGTGATATTTGTTATCACTATGGGACTTTTGGCGCAGACGACAACGCACAGGTGGGAGTGGAGCAGCGTGCCGACGGTTAACGACGGCGACGTTGTGATTATTACTGCAAACAGCAGCGGAGAACTGTCGGTTGGCAGCAATGTGATTACCATTATAAGCGAAGGCGTTGTTCATCGAACGTCGCCCGTCAGATTGAACATTGGTTGGGGCAATCAAAATGCAAGGGTAATTTGGAGAGCGCAGGTAGTTTCTACCGGGCACGCCGTAGAAATTACAAATATGAGCGGCGGCGTATTTCAGGTTGAAGACGGCGCAATTATCAGAACAACAAGCCCTACCCATTCGGCAATTTGGTCGCAAAGCACTGCTCTGGCGGCTATTACGATAAACGGCGGATTGGTTCAAAGTGATGGTATAACAAATAGTATAAACGGAGGACCGACGATTTGTGTTTCCGTCCATACAAAGGAAATCAATATTAACGGTGGAAGAGTTCTTGCAATGGAAGGCGCTCAGGCGATTTTTGACGCCGACAGCCCGAATGGTCGCGTGGGCAGAATAAATATGAACGGCGGCGCGATTATCGTAAAAGGGTCGAACGCTTTGAGCAGCGCTGTGGGACACCTCAATGTGGGACAAGTAAGTCATAACGGCGGCGTAATTATTGCCGCTTCGGGTTCGGGCGGCGAGATTATAACAGGAACAAGGCGAAACATAAATACATTGCCAGAAAACGCCGAAGTATCTTGGGCTTTGCAAGGAGACAAAAAAGGCATTTCGTATGGCGGCGGATTTTATGAGTTTCTGTCTCACGCGGCGGGTTTTGTTAATCCGATAGATGTTTCGCAATATATAAATTTCTCGACTTTTCCCAACATTACCTATAACGGAATGCCGCAAGACCGTATCACAAACGTGTATTTTGGCATTGATCAAACCGAAATTACGCTTACCGCTAATCCAAGTTGGAGAAGGTCATACTCCATCAACAGCAACAATGCTACCGGTAATGAGAAATTGTGTTCCGACGGTCTTCCGATAAATGCGGGAATTTACTCGATTACTGCTATTTTAAGTACATCCAACAGCAAGTATTTCGGAACGGCAACAACGGAAGTCGAAGTCCTTAAACGCCAACTTCATTTCGGTGAAATGAGCCATACGAAAGTTATTGACGGCACCACGACAGCCGAAAACATAGAGTTTAGTTTTAATGCGGCTCACATAGTAGAAGGCGACGAAGTGTCGGCAACGGTCGTCGGCGAATATGAGGGATTTCGCACACACTCGCGGCTTGTAATTTCGCAAATAACGATAGGCGGAGCCGACGGCGGTAATTATTCCCATAATTTTTCTTTACCTGTCAGCAATTGGTGGAACAGCGGCGGCGGAATTACGCCTTTTATCGCCACTAAAGACAATTTGATATTGCCAACGGCGGCGCAAATCGATTTCGGGCAAGCGATTTGGGAATCGGAGCTCGCAAGCAACGGCGAAGGCATTTTGGAACACATCAATTGGTATTGGGATTGGATAGTAGTGGATTTGGATTCCGTTCCGCCTGCAGGAGAGCACGAATTTAGCGTAAGACCAAGTTTTATGTATCCTTTTCAGTTCAGCGACTTTGACTTTTCAGCAGTAGAAGACATTGAATTTAAGGTGGCGTTGAGAGTTAATAAAAGAAACCTCAGCGAACTCCCAACTGCGCCGAGCGGTTTAACTGCGCGCACTTGTCAAACCTTGGCAGTTGTTAATTTGCCAAGCGGCTGGTCTTGGAAAGAAAGCGCAAGCACATCGGTAGGCGCTGTCGGAAACCGCGCTCACAAGGCAATATTTACACCGACCGACCCCAATTATAACAGTGTAGAAATAGACGTTGAAATAGCTGTTTCAGACCATAATTGGGGAGATTTGACGACAACAAAAGTCGCAACTTGCGCCGAAGCAGGCGAAATAGCGCGAGTTTGTTCTCTTTGTAATGCCAAGACGGAAGTCGCCGTAATTCCCGCATTGTGCGAAACAATAACCGACAAATTCACCGACCCGAATTTCCGCGCGGCAGTGTATTCTTTAATCGGCAAAACCGCCCCCGTCCCGATTTTCGACATTGATGTTAGAGACATCGACACCTTGGATTTGCAAATAATTAACGAAACCAGAGCGGCAAGAAACGAAGCAACTATTCCGACAATCAGAAATTTGAGCGGCATAGAACATTTTGTTTCGCTCGAATACCTGAACGTCAGCGGTCACGACCTCACCGAACTCGACTTGTCGAAAAACGTGAACTTGACTTACCTTAATGTCGATGACAACCGTATCGCTTCAATAGACGACATCAAAGGTTTGGATAACACGCAAATCCAAGGATTTAATTTCGGCGAGCAAAGACCGACCTCAATTCGCCATCGCCAGCCCACTGATACCCGATACGGCATAATTGTCGCCGAAAACCCCGTGTCCGACGCGGCGAAAATTTCGGTGATAACGCCAGAACAGGCAACAATAAACTTGCGAATTATGGATAATTTGGGGAATGTTGTGTTCATGGCAGATGGCGTAGGGGCGACCGCCCTCGGTCGCCACGGAGGCAACGGTTGCCCGCAACAATCGCCAATCGTCTGGAATTTAACCAACCCCTCAGGCAGATTTGTAGCAAATGGGACGTATTTAATTATCGTCGAAGCAACAGGTATCAGCGGAAGAAGATTTACCTATTCGGCAAGAATTGGTGTTAGTAAATAAAAATTAGTTTTTCAAATTTATCAAGGGACGACTTTCAATCGTCCCTTTTTGATTAGCGCAAATATTGTTTAACCCTCAATGAAAATTCCGCAACCCCGCCCCTACCATGCGGTGCGATTTTCTAGATTTTTGGGGACTATTTTATGGAAATTTATCTTTTTTCTGTTTTACTCTTGACTTTTTCTTGTAAATAACGTATATTATAATGGTAAAGTAGCGGCAACGTTGCTTTTTCCCTTGAATGGGTTACTGCCCCTGCTTTATGCGGGGGTTATTTTTATTGTGAGGATAATTTTAATGAAATTGCCGAATTATGTTAAAAGAGGTCAGATATTTATGTGCAGATTTGAGGACTGCTGGAATAAGGCAAATTCTTGTATTGATGCAAATGAGACAATAATTGCGAACATAAAACCTGAAATCGGAAAAGTTCGCCCCGTTATTGTGATTTATCCTCATAAAAGGCATAAATTAGCAGTAGTTATTCCTTTTACTACAAAAAAGCCACCAAAGGGAGATTCTTTTACAATTTTCATTCCAATAGGGGCAATGCCGGGTATTTTGGCAGAAAAAGAATGTTGGGCTCTGTGCGACATGTTAAAGGTTGTGTCTATTGATAGATTACAGTTGCCGTTTCGCAGAAAAAAGGATTCGCACAAGCCGCTTAACCTAATAACGCTTAGTAAAGATAAAATTGACGAAATTTGCTCGGCAGCACAAAATATTTTCAAATAAAAACCACTCGGAGAACACGGGCGACCGAGGGCGGTCGCCCCTACGGTTATTCTTCCTCACTCACCACTCCCTCCGAAAACTGGGAATTATACAAATCCGCGTAAAAGCCGTTCATTGCGAGTAGGTGGTCGTGGTTGCCGTGTTCTATTATGTCGCCGTCGCGCATTACGAAAATTACGTCGGCGTCTCTTATTGTCGATAATCTGTGCGCGATTACAAATGATGTGCGGTCTTTCATTACGGTTTTCATTGCTTGTTGGATAAGAACTTCCGTCCGCGTGTCGATTGACGAGGTTGCTTCGTCCAAAATTAGTATATGCGGGTCTTTCAGTATTACTCGCGCTATTGTTAAAAGTTGCTTTTGCCCTGCCGAAATATTGGTCGCGTCTTCGTTGAGAGTGCTGTGATAACCCTGCGGAAGCGTGTGTATAAAGTGGTCGCAGTGAGCCGTTTTGGCGGCGGCGATTACCTCTTCGTCGGTGGCGGCGGGGCTTCCGTAGCGAATGTTTTCCATTATGGAAGCGTTGTAAATCCAAGTGTCCTGCAAAACCATTCCGAACATATTGCGCCAATCGTTGCGGGAAAATTCGGTCGAATTTACGCCGTCAATAAGGATTTGTCCGCTGTTTAATTCGTAAAAACGCATCAATAATTTTACCAATGTGGTTTTTCCGCACCCCGAAGGTCCGACTATCGCCACCTTTTGCCCCGCGTTTACCTCCGCCGAGAAATCGTTGATGGTGATTTTGTCGGGCGTGTAGCCGAAATGAACGTTTTTGAATGTGATGTTTCCTTGATATTCAATGTTTTCCTGTTGTAGGGGCAAATCATCATTTGCCCTAATTGCGCCATCGGCGTTGTTTTTGGGCGAATGATTTTCAATATCGGCTACCTCTTCGTTTTCCTCCAAAAATTCAAATACGCGTTCTGCGGAAACTATGGTTGCCTGCATTGTGTTGGCGGAGGCGCCGAGTTCTCCTAAGGGCTGTGTGAAATCCCCAATATATTGAAGAAACGCCTGAACGTCTCCAATCGTAATGACCCTTTGCACCGTGAGCCAGCCGCCCAAAACGCAGATGAGGACGTATCCGAGATTAAACACAAATCCGAAAACGGGCTCTATAATGTTGGTCATATATTCGGCTTTCCAAGCGGAGGAGCGGATTTTTTCGTTGGTTTTGTCGAATTTTTCTTCGGCGTCGGTCTCGCTGTTAAAGGCGCGCACAATATCGCGACCGCTGTATGTTTCTTCCACGATGCCGCTCATTTCGCCGATTGCTTTTTGCTGATTTCCAAAATAAATATACGATTTTTTTAAGATGACCCCCAAAATAAGCATTGACGTGGGAATTGTAATAAGCGAGGCGGCGGTCATAAGCAAACTTATTGAAATCATCATAATTAAAACGCCGATAATTGTGGTGGCGGACGATACCAACTGCATTAAACTTTCGTTGAGCGTTTGGCTCATTCTGTCCACGTCGTTTGTTATGCGCGAAAGAATGTCGCCCTGCGAACGCTCGCGCGAATCATAATAATTTATAGGAAGTTTGTGCATTTTTTCGCTGATTTGACTGCGAAGTTTGTAAGTTATTTTTGCGGAAATGCGCGCCATTATAATCCCCTGAACCGTTCTGCAAGCCGCCGACAATATAAAAATCGCCGCAAGCCACCACATAATGGTAGCCATATACGGAAAATTTGTGAGAAGCCCCGTTCCCATCCAATGCGCGACAATTCCGTCAACAAGCGCGGTGGTAATTCGTCCCAAAAGGCGCGGTCCCGCCACCGCAAACGCTGTAGAAAGCACGGCTAAAATCAAACAAGCGGCAAAAGCGATTTTATGCGGCAACAAATACGCCATAATTTTTTTTATGGTCGCCTTCGGATCTTTGGCTTTTCCGGCAAGCGCTTGTTGCCCCGTCATTCCCGCCAAAGGATCGCTGTCGTATTTTTCGACTTTGTCTAATTCTTCGCTCATTCGCGCTTCCTTAAAAAACCGATTTTCGGTGTGTTTTTCGAGAAGAAAATACTATTTGGCGTGGAGGAAATATATGTATGGGCGAAAAAAAACACAAAACCCTAAATAACCTCGTAAATCACCGCAAACAAATATTATTTTCTCTCTGTTCTTTGAAAGAATAATGTTTTTCATTTTCTCTACTGTGAATATCGCCAATATTCAATTTTATCGAGAGAATGAGAAAGAGTGTGTCTGTCGGCACGCTCCTTTCTTGTTTGTTTTCGGATAAAATAGGTTTTGGCGATGACCTCACAGTACGGAAATGGGTGGGAAAATGGAGTGCGCCTTTTTGTTTTTGAATGGCTCCGTTTTAGTTTTTGAACGTAATTGTTATCTAAACCTTAAATGACGGAGGTTCTTTATGAACTACAGAAAGTTATTTTTTTGTGCAACGGTATTGACCGCTTGCGTGTTTGCTTCTAACAGCATTGTTATCCCCGACAATCCACCGACGGTGAGCGGTGGGGAACTTACAAAAGGCGAGGGTATGGAAAATACCGCGGTTAATCAATCAAACCTCGACGATTTTATCAAATTGTATAAATTTGCTTTTACGGGTGATGATTATTACAATGATAATTCCGCCGTCGCCCAAAATGCCCGCAGTGCCCGTTCTCAGTCAAACCTGCCTGACGAACGCGAGTCTTTTATCGGAGGAATTACAGCATCGTCCACAGGGTTCGGTAGTTCTTCGGGAAAAGTCGAATTTATGTTAAAGGCGATATTTGAAGAATCCAACAGAGGAGCAGAGGAGCGTGGCGTCTATGAAATTAAGTATTTCGATTTTTCTAATGCCGAATCATTTTTTATGGGCGGAGCGGTAGGTATATTTGTGTCTAACGCTTATGAAGACGGCGTTGAGCACGATATTGTCAAAAAAAACGGAACCATAGATTTCCGCGGAAAATATGAAGGACAAATTGTGTTTGAAAACGTCGCCGCTTCGCGGGATTCTCTCGAAAACAAAATAACAAGCGGAAGGTTTTTTGTGAAAAGCGGCAATGTTGAAATCAATCTTCCGATTTATTTGCTTTTCAGCTATATACAACCGAGTACCCAAAATCGTATTTATGGCGACGATACTCCGATAGACAGAACTATGCCCGCCGTTCCTACAGCGCCGAGCGGAGAATTGACAAGTCGCGGCGGTGCGACTATAACCGCGGCAAATCTCGAAGATTTTCTTGAAATCTACGCCCAAGAACTTGAACAACGCAATTCCAGAGCAGGTCGCGGATTTGAATTATTCGAAGACATCGAACGTCTCAGACACGGTGAAGAAAACGGTTATGTTTCGACGAAAGAAAGGAGGTCTGAAATAGCGAATGACTACGGCTGCATCAGAACTACCACTACAACAAGAGAATTTTTCAACTTTTCAAATCTCGGAAATTTGTATTTAGGCGGCGGATACGGCAGGTCTGCAATTCACGGCTGGGAGGATTTTTGCGGTTGGTATTCGAATGAAAGCCGAGACGAGTTCAAATACAACGGAAGAATAAATTTCAACGGAGAATTAGCAGGATCGCTCAGTTTTCAGAATTTTCACTACATAATAACGGAACAGCTGGAACAAGTGGAAGTCAGCGGAAGTTGGCAGTGGAAAGTCGAAAGAGAGGTAATTCTTAAAAACGGAAGAGTTGTGCTGAACGATACGCTTGATATTACAGAGGAATATGTACTCATAGTATTAGGCATAAGCGCCGAAGATTTGGCAGATGATCGTCCGACTTTGCCTCCCTTGTCTATCTCCCGCAATAATTCCTCGACAAACAGAAACGTTTCCGTTGCCAGATTTGCAGGAATAAGAAATGGTCAAATCCACCTAAACCTCGCCGCTGGCAATTACACTGCCGAACTTTATAACTTGCAAGGTCGAATGGTAAGCAGAGCAAACATCACCGCAATAAACGGCGTGAATGCAGTTGGTTTGCGAACGGATAACATCGCGCAAGGCGTGTTTATTCTGAATGTAAAACAAAACGGCGTTTCAGTGTTGAGACATAGGATTAACGTTAGAAGATAAAATCATAATTTCAGTTGTTTTTTTGTAGAGACAAGGCACGCCTTGTCTCTTTTTGTTTTTGGCGAATAGTATCTTTGTATAAAAAAGGAGAAAAAACTCCTAAAAACGAGAAAACAAGTAATCCTTAGTAAGGAATAACGTATTTTACCGTCTCGTTTAATAAGAAATTTTGAGAGAATAAAAATGAATCAAATGCACGAAATTATAGTTTATGAAAGCGGCGATAGCAATATTGAATTGTCGGTAGATTTTAAAAATGATACGGTTTGGGCAACTCAATCGCAGATAGAAAAGATATTCGCAGTTGACCAATCGGGCGTTTCGCGACATATTCGCAATATCTTCAAGGATGGTGAAGTTGATGAAAAAAGCAATATGCAAAAATTGCATATTCCAAACTCGGACAAACCGGTTGCGTTTTACAGTTTAGATGTAATATTATCAGTTGGCTATCGTGCAAATTCCGGCAGAGCAATAGAGTTTCGCAAATGGGCGAACCAAGTTTTAAAGGAATATGTTATAAAGGGTTATTCTTTCGACCAACGATTTGAACGCTTGGAAAACCGTATGTCCGAAACAGAAAAGAAAATAGATTTTTTTGTAAAAACGGCGCAAAAATCCATAATTTTGATAGACAATTATATAAATGAATCTACATTGACAATATTTTCCAAGAGAATGGAAAACGTAAAAGTTATGCTTTTTACAAAAGAAATATCAAAACAGTTGAAATTGGATATAGAACGATTTAACGAACAATATCCACCGATAGAAGCAAAAGAATTCGACCTCAGCCACGACAGATTTTTGATAGTCGATGACAAAGAAGTTTATCATTGGGGCGCAAGTTTGAAAGATAGCGGCAAAAAATGGTTTGCGTTTTCAAAAATGGATTTGGACGGGTTGTTAGTTTTAGAAAAAATCAGGAAATGGAAATCGTAAGGGCGGATCCGTGTGTTTGCCACTACGATAAATTTTGCCGAAAACAAAAATAACCTCGTACACCACCTAAAAAATAACGTATTTTATCTTGTGGAGGTAAGTAATATCTATGTGTTTCGACTGGGATAAAACAAAAAATGTTGTTTTGCAAATTGAGCGCGGCATATCTTTTGAGCAAATAGTTGGCGCGATTGGAAACGGAATGCTGTTAGAGGTTTTTGCTCATACGGACAGGATAAAATACCCCGGTCAAATTTTAATGATTGTGAATATTGACGGCTATGCTTGTGTTGTTCCGACAGTGAAAAACGGAGATGTGTATTTTATGAAAACAGCATTTAAGAGTCGTAAATATACAAAAAAATATTTAACGGGAGGATTTTGAAAATGACTGCTTATGAAGAAAAAGAACTGATTGCTTCTGTTGAGCGCGGAGAATGGAAACGCGTTCAAAATTTTTCAGAGGTAAAGAGAGAGTTAATGCTTGTCGCTAAATTAACGACAGGTAAAGTTGCGGTAAAGAAAAAAAGGCAAATGGCTTTTGCATAAAACGGAGAGAACGATATGCCGATTGATTATAAGAAAACTCAAAAAGAGTTATATCAACCTAAGACTGCACCTTCTATCATTGATGTGCCGGAAATGGTATTTATCGCTGTTGACGGCAAAGGAAATCCAAACATATCAGAGGAATATAAAACGGCTATGGAAATTCTTTACGGATTGTCATACTCCATAAAAATGAGTAAGATGAGCGGTTCACAGCCGAAAGGATATTTTGAGTATGTTGTTCCGCCGTTAGAGGGTTTTTGGAGTGTTGACGACGGCACATTCTTTGGTGGTGCTGTGCCGGACAAAAGTAAATTTGTTTGGACATCATTAATACGGCAACCGGAATTTGTTACAAATGAAGTGTTTGAAGCCGCTAAATTAATGCTTGCCAAAAAGAAACCGAATTTGGATTTATCAAAAGCACGGCTTGAAAGTATTACGGAAGGGTTGTGCGTACAAGTTATGCACATCGGTTCATATGATGACGAGCCAGCAACGATATTAATGATGGATACTTATGCCGCAGAACAGGGATATTTGATTGATATAAACGAAGAACGGCAGCATCACGAGATTTATTTGTCTGACCCTCGCAAAGTTGCGCCTGAAAAATTAAAGACAATAATTCGACATCCCATAAAAAGGGTTTAGGGATAATTTGGCGCAAGGTGTGTTTATCTTGAACGTGAAGCAAAACGGCGTTTCTGTGTTGAGGCAGAGAATTAATGTGAAGCGGTAAATTAACGTAGGAGCAAATCTGTGTAATTGCTCGTTTTTTAAGGAAGCGTATGAAAATACGCTTCCTTTTTTGTATAAAAATTATGAGGTGAAAGCAGCAGAAAATAAAATGGGGAGGTGCCTAAGACCTCCCCGACATTACCTGAAAGTATATCTTTCGACAGTGACCGGCAGGTGTTCTCTATAAATATACTATAATTTTCGCGACAAATGCAAGGTATTATTGATTTTTTCTGTAAAAAATAGTATTTTCCTCTCAAAAAGGAGAATTTTTAAGTGAATTATAATGATTACGAGGAATGTTTATCAAAACCTCGACTTGACAAATACAAGCACGCTTGTGGCGGAAACGAGCCACAAGCACTTGAATTATATATGTTAAACATCGAAACATCAAAAAAGTTTTGGGGTGCATTATGTTTGTTTGAAGTCGTTTTGCGGAATGCAATAAACAAACATTACAAAAAACATTTTAATGACGACGATTGGATTATCGGGCAAATTAACGGCAACTTTTTTCCCGAAGACAAAAAGATGACTATCCGCAAAGAAAAGGAAAATCTTTCCCCGCTTAAACCTTATTCTTCCGACAGATTAGTGGCGGCGCTGAGTTTTGGATTTTGGGTCAGTATGTTTTCAAGCCATTGTTTCAATCAAGGCAACCAATCCTTGCTGAAAATTTTCCCGAACAAAGAAAAAGGCGTAAATCAGAAACTTGTTTTTAATGAATTGAAAGAAATAAGAGATTTCCGAAACCGAATTGCACACCACGAAGCGATTTGTTTTAACCGAAGCGGCGAAATTTCAGACAGATATATGCAGAAAATCTGGGAAATCATATTAAAATACACCCATTTCCTCGGACTTCCAGCTGATTTTCTGCAAAACGTAGAGTCCCCCATTGCTGATATGAAAAAACTCCGCGAGTTTTTTCTTTAACAGTGCAAGGATAATAATCGTCGAAGTACGGCGGTTATTTATCGAACAACACGGGCGACCGAGGGCGGTCGCCCCTACGAAATTGCCCCGCTTCGGTCGTTGAGCGTAGTCGAAACGAGTTCCTCTTCGCTCATCTGGGAGGCGGCTATTTCTTTGTAAACTTCGCAGGTTTCGAGGAGTTGGCTGTGTTTGCCTTTGCCTACTACTACGCCATCGTCTAAAACCACGATTTGGTCGGCGTCCATTATGGACGAAATTCTTTGCGCGACTATAATTTTTGTGCTTTTGTCGCTTTTTTTCTTTAACGCTTCACGCAAAAGCGCGTCGGTTTTTAAGTCGAGCGCAGAAAAACTGTCGTCGAACAAATGAATTGCCGATTTTTTTACCAATGCTCTTGCAATCGCCAATCGCTGGCGTTGTCCGCCCGAAAAATTTGTGCCGCCCTGCGCGACATTTGCTTCGTAGCCGCCCGGTTTTGCCTCTATAAGCGCCTGCGATTGCGAAATTTCGACCGCCTGTTGTATTCTCTCTTCGCTTGCTTCTTTGTCCGCCAAAAGGAGGTTGGAGCGAATATTTCCCGAAAACAAATGCGCCTTTTGCGGAACATAGCCGATTTTATCGTGCAAATCCTTTTTGGAAACGTCGCGAATGTCAATTCCGTCGATTAAAATTGCGCCCTCGTTTACGTCGTAAAAGCGTAATATCAGGTTTAGGATTGTCGTTTTTCCTGCGCCTGTCGCACCAATTATCGCGGTGGTTTCGCCCGATTTTGCGGTGAAATTAACGCGTTCGAGGACGTTTTCGTTGTCCGTTTCGGCGGCGTTTTGTAGGGGCGGGGTTTGCCCGCCCAAATTGTCGTCGGCGTTGCCCTGTAGGGGCGTATTGCATACGCCCAAATCGCCGCCGTTTTTTATTATTGTTTCGGTTTCGTGTTTATTTTTAGGGCGTATGCAATACGCCCCTACGGTTTCGTCGTCGTTTGTTTGGTCGGCAGGGCGGGCAGACCCCGCCCCTACATCATCGTCGCCCGTTTCCGGGTACCTGAAACTTACGTTTCTGAATTCTATTTCGCCTTTTAGATTTTTGGGTAAATCTATGGGGTTTTCGCGGTATTTAATGCTGCTTTGGGTGTTTAGTACTTCGGATATTCGGCGGGCGCTTACTATTGCGCGGGGCACAAAAATAAAGGTTACCGAAATCATCAAAAATGCGGAAACTATTAAAATTCCGTATTGCATAAAGGCGAAAATGTCGCCTATGTCGCTTCTGAACGCCGATACTTCGTGCGCGCCAACCCAGACGATTAGCGCCGCGGTAAAGTTAAAAGTGAGCAGTATTACGGGGGTTACAAACGCAAATGCCTGCGCTATGAATTTTCCTGTTTCGGTCGCGTCTCTGTTTGCTTTGTCGAAGCGTTTTTTCTCGAAATTTTGTGTGCCGAACGCTCGAACTATCAGAATTCCGCTTAGATTTTCGCGCGAAACCAAGTTAAGACGGTCGATTAAACCTTGTATCATATTGAATTTGGGGAGGGCTATTATTACGATAGTCGCCATACTTCCAACCATAAAAATAATGACGAGAACAAGCACCCAAGTCATATTCGGGGCTCTGTCGAGCGCGGCTATTATCCCGCCGATTGCAATCATTGGCGCAAAAATAAACTGTCGAGAAGCCAGCATAAGAGCGGTTTGCACTTGCGTAATGTCGTTTGTGGTGCGGGTTATAAGCGAGGATGTCGCAAATTTGTTCATTTCGGCGTTGGAAAAACTCATTATTTTCTTGAAAACCGCGCTTCGCAAATCGCTGCATATTCCCGTGGCGATTTTTGCTATCAAAACTCCCGAAATCAGCGCGACGATGACGCTTGCCACCGTCAAAAGAAGCATTATGCCGCCGTTTCGCCATATAGTCGGGATGTTTCCTACTATAACGCCGTCGTTTACGATGTCCGCCGTGCGCCCCGGAAGCGCAATCGCCGTCATAACTTCGAGCAAAATGAAGACGAATACGCCGCAAAGCATAAGGGTGTAGGGTTTCATAAACTTGAAAATTATCGACATTTTTCGTCCTTTTTTCTATCGACAGAGGTGCCAAAATCGACCGTCGGTATGTTTTTTTGAGAGAAAAATAAACTTTGGCGTGGGGGAAGCGGGGAGAGAAAGTGATTTTGCGGTTAAAAAAAAGAGAGACGTAAGCATTACGTCTCTCCGAAGTGGCTGGAGTGCAGGGATTTGAACCCCGGACAAGGTGGTTAACAGCCACCTGCTCTGCCGACTGAGCTACACTCCAATCAATAACGGACGTGAATATAATAAATATTTTTGTCTCTGCGCAAGGGTAAAATGCAAAAATCTATAATTTTGTCGGGTCGATGTCTGCAACGCTTCCAAAAACATAGTCGGGACGATAGGGAAACGCCTCCAAGTCCTCGGTTTTACTCACTCCCGAAAGCACAAGGCAGGTTTTCATTCCCGCTTCCATTCCGCCTACAATGTCGGTGTCCATTCTGTCGCCTATCATAACGCTTTCTTCGGGGTGAACGCCCAATTTTTTTGCCGCCATCATCATCATAAGCGAGTTGGGCTTTCCTATTATATAGGGTTTTTTGCCGCTCGCCGCCTCTATTGCCGCTAAAATTGTTCCGCAGGCGGGCTCTTCGCCTTGTTCGGTCGGGTCAACCATATCGGGATTTGTGCCGATAAACTTTGCGCCGCCCAAAATTAAATTTACGGCGGTTTTCAGCGTTTCAAAGTTAAACGCGCTTGTTTTGCCGACAACTACATAGTCGGGATTGTTCTGCGAAATCGTGAAACCCGCGTTGTACAACTCGTTGATAAGCCCGCCGCCGCCCAAAACGTATGCCGTTGCGTTTTCTTTTTGCTGTTTCAAAAACATTGCGGTCGCCATTGCGCTCGTGATAAAATTGTCCTCGTTCAGCCCCTTTATTCCTAATTTTTCGAGTTTTTGCTTTAAATCGCGGGGAGTTTGCTCGGAATTGTTGGTTAAAAACAAGAATTTTACGCCGCCGTCAATCATTTTTTGTATAAAACTGTTCGCTCCGTCAATAAGTTTTGACCCGCGATAAATAACTCCGTCCATATCGGAAATTATGCTTTTCATATTTTTTGCATTCCTTTCGTTCCGTGAAAATAACGCGTTTTATACTATATAATATATGTTATATCCGAAAAAGTAATCGAAAAAATCGTCGTTTAACGCAAAAAACAACAAAATTCAAGAAAAAACGCTTTTTTTAATTTACCCCTTGACGCGCATTCTTAACAAATATTATTTTACGCCACTAAAAATCTAAAAAAGTGTGAGGAACGAGGAAAATGGGTAAAAATCGTGATTTAAAAGCGCTCAACATTTTGCGTGTTTGCTTTTTCGGCAATTCAGTAAGTTCATTCGGTTTCAATTATAATAATTTTAAGAAGGGAGTTTTTTCAATGAAAAAGCTTGGTTTTTTGGTATTCGTGGCGACTTTGCTCGTCGCTAATGTGTTTGCGCAGACTACGCAGACAAAAAGTGTTGGTTTCCACTGCGAAATTGTTCGCGCAGGTGTTGTTCAAGGGTTGAACCAAGGACATAACAGAGAAAACAATGTGGTCTTTACTCGTGAAGGCAACAATTGGACTTTTACTGCTACTTGCGGCTGTGGAGCAAAAGTTAACAGCTATTTCAGCAACGGAAGCAGTGATTTGAACGGCAACAACGTGCAAGTTAATTGCACAAACAGTTGGGATTTGGTAAACACAATTCCTGCAACTTGCGATGAAGCAGGCGTCAGAAATTACGTATCTACTGTTGGCGGACATAAGCGTTCAGTCGCAATTCCGAGATTAACAGGCGTACAGTGCGAGCCTGTTGCTGAAACTGCAACTGTTAGATTTTTTAACGGAGCGGAAGAAGCGGTGTATTCACAATCGGTAGAAGTTGGTCATACAATCGACTGGAACAGCACAACATTAGCCGGCTCATTGAATGGTTATACCACTTGGAACGTGTTGAATTGCGCAGAAGACGTTCGTGAAATCGGCGCTACCATTGAGCGCGATTACACTGGAATAATCAACGCAGACTTGTATTTGATATTGGCTCCTGCGCACGTTTGCACAGAAGGCAAAAAAATTATCATAGAAGAGGCGCATTGCACTGAAGCCGGCGCTTATATAGTTGTATGCGACTGCGGTGATATTTTGAGAGAAGTTGTAATTCCTGCGCCCGTTCGCAAACTCAATTTGAGTGTAGTTCAGCGCACTATCAGCAGCTGGCAAGACGGAAACAACGACAGAGCAAGCATAAACATTACTGTTAATGTTGACGGAAGAGCTGTAAACCACGGAAGTCAGCGCGTAAACAGACAAAACGGCGGAGAACAGTTGGTTTTCTCAAACAAAGACTACGAAGTTTGGGCTATCTTTAACGGTACAAGAGTTGTAAATCTTGCAGTTAATCAAGTATGCGAAGAAGCTCCCAAAGGCGGCGAAACCACTAACAACGACAAAAACACCGTCAGCAACAAAGGCAACGGCAACGACGACTACTGCGGCGACAAAAAAGGACCCGAAGGCGTAGCTCCCGGCAATAACGACGGAAACGGCGTTCTTCGCGAAGGCGGAAACAACAACGGTACAGCGGCGGCGACTGTTCAAGCAACAGGACCGACAAGAGCGGGCAACAACGCAATAATCGTTGTAAACACTGCAAAAACAACACCCGTTGTTATTACAATCTTGAACGCTTCAGGTAGCGTAGTTGCTACATTGAACGGAAACACAAACTCTCCGATTACTTGGAGAATTCCGTCAAACACAAGAGCGGGCACATACACTATCAATACAAATGTAGGTGTAAGAGGAACGATTGGCGTTAGCGCTAACCAAAACAACTAACAATTAAGGCAAGGGCGACTTTCGGGTTGCCCGACCTTACAAATAAAAAGGGAGCGTATAAAAATATGCTCCCTTTTTTGTTTTAAATTGTTAATAAATTTAGTTCTTCAAAAACCCCTCAATCCTCTTCACACATTCATCTTTCCCGATAACGGGAATAATATCGTGCAACGACGGTCCGCCGCCTTGTCCTGTTATCGCCAAGCGAGCGGGAAGTCCGACTTTGCCGAAGCCGACAGCAAATTCGGCGACTAAATCCTGTAATATTTTATCGCAGGTTTCGCTGTTGCAAACGGGTGTTTCGCGCAGTTTTTGAGACAGTTTTGCCAAAATATTCGGCATATTTTCGTCTTTTTTGACTTTTTGCAATGTTTGTTCGTCGTAAACGCTCGGCGCGGCAAAAAAGAATGCGCATAAAGTCGGCAATTCCGTGATTTTTTGCGTGCGCTCTTTCATAAAATTTATTGCGGAGAGGATTTTTTCTTTGTTTTGCGATAATCTATCAAACTCATCTTTAAGTTCTTCGTAAATCTTATCATTTGGCGTTTTTTTCAGGTATTCGCCGTTCATCCACGATAGTTTTTTGTTGTCGAAAACCGAGGCTTTGGCGCTTACTTTTTCTAAAGCAAATGCTGAAACCATTTCTTGTATTGTCATTATTTCGCGGTCGTCGCCGGGGTTCCAGCCTAAAAGCGCGAGGAAATTTACGAGCGTTTCCGCCAAAATTCCGTCTTTTTTGAAGTCCATTACGCTTGCCGCGCCTTTTCTTTTCGACAGTTTTTTGCCGTCTTCGCTTAAAATAACGGGCAAATGCGCAAAATTCGGCGCCTGCCATCCAAATGCCTCGTAAAGCAAAACGTGTTTTGGAGTGCTTGTTATCCACTCGTCGCCGCGCAAAACGTCGGTTATGCGCATAAAGTGGTCGTCAATAACGTTTGCAAGGTGATAAGTCGGAAATCCGTCGGTTTTCAGCAGGATAAAATCGTCTTGCGTGTTGGCGTCAAACGAAATTTCGCCGCGGATTTTGTCCGTAAAGCCGACCGTTCTGTTTTCGGGGATTGCTAAGCGAATTACGAAACTTTCGCTTTTTGCGCGGGTTGCGCTTTCGTCTTTGCTTAAATTTCGGCATTTTTTATCGTAGCCCAAAACGTTTTCGCCCGATTTTTCTTGCTCTTCTCTTAACGCTTCGAGACGTTCGGACGAGCAAAAACAGCGGTAGGCAAGACCTTTTTCTATAAGTTCGTCGGCGTATTTTTGGTATAAATCGAGCCGTTCGCTTTGAAAATACGAGCCGCAATTGCCGCCGACTTCCGGACCTTCGTCCCATTGCAATCCGAGCCAGCGAAGAGACGTGAATATTTCGCCGAGCGCGTTTTCGTCGTAGCGGCTTCGGTCGGTGTCTTCTATACGAAGCAAAAACTTTCCGCCTGTTTTTTTTGCGAAAAGCCAATTAAAAAGCGCGGTTCTTGCGCCTCCAACGTGTAAATATCCCGTCGGCGACGGGGCAAATCTTACTCTTGTTTCTTGCATAGGCGGTGGTCGCCTCCTTTATTTTTCTTGTTTTTTGTTTCTGTGTTTATTGCTCGAGAGCAGCAGGAGCGAATGCCCCTGCTACTGAAGTTTGTTTTGTTAGTGGAAGAATATCAAACCTGTGATAACTCCACCTATTAGTGCTACAAATACCATACCAACAGAAAACATTAAAAAACCTTTGAATTGTTTCGCACTCATAGCGCACCTCCTCTCAAAAACACCGCTATCATAAACGAAGCACCGACAAAAAACAAAACAGCCATTGCTATAATAGCCCACCTGATTTCGTTTTTCTCTGTACCGTCTCCAAATAGACCGCGAACTACAACGCCACCAAATATAATCAAACTCATATTAAGAACATATTCACCGATAAGCCCGACCAATGAAAACAAAAAGCTAGTCATAAATTTCTCCCTTTTGCATTAAAATACTTTTTTTCCGCTTATCCACGCAAGACCGAACTTACTTTTATTAAACTTTATCAAAGATAAAATACTTCAATTAAAACGCTTTTTTATCTACCCAAATTAAAAAACAACTCCCTCTCCTATTGCGGCATAATGTATCTTTATTCCGAAAATCTAATAAAAAACGGGAGGTTGTCTATGAAACCACTTAATTTCTTAAAAGTTTTTGCAACAATTTTGATTATCGCCTCAACGGCAACGGCGATGTGCGCGCCCTCTTTCATTGACTGGAGCGCGCCCACAATAACAATAAGCAACGAATGCGAATTACGGGAATTTGCGACGACGGTTAGCAGCGGTAGCAATTTCACAGGACAAACCATTACGCTCGTCGCCGACATCGACCTTATCTTAGGCGAATGGGAGCCGATCGGAAGCCAAAATGACCGTTTCATCGGCAACTTCGACGGCACATTTGACGGCGGCGGACACATTGTCAGAGGAGTCAGAATTAACCGTCCCAATGCCGGCGATGGTCCCGCAGGTTTTTTTCACCAATTAAATAATAACGGCATAATAAAAAACCTCGGCGTTATCGTTAATATTGACGGCTGGAGCGGCGTTGGCGGGTTAGTAGGAACAAATAGGGGAACAATTCAAAACACCTTTGTAAGAGGAAGCGTAGCAGGACACGCCCAAAACAGCGTTGTCGGAGGATTTGCTGGATGGAACAACGGCGAAATAATAAACAGTTATTTTGAGGGAAATGTAAGCGGCGGAAATCCTAACATAGCCGGTAAATTCGTCGGCGCTAATCACGGCACTAGCGACGGCAGAATTATAAGCAGTTATGCTTTACAATGTTCGCGCGTTTTTGTGGGTTTGTGGACTCAGCAAGGCACGGGAGAAATCTGCCAAAATTCAGGACTGAGAAATGCCACGCAAATGAGACAGCGAAACACTTTCATCGATTGGGATTTTAACTCTATTTGGTCAATATCCCCGGCTATAAACGACGGATTTCCGCATTTTTCGCCGCAAATTGTAGTTTGCGACCCGCCGTTTTGTATGGACGTTATTGTGGAGGCGCGAGTCATTATAGAAAACGGCGAACACGGCAAAGTTATGCTCTATTCTCACATTGATTGGTGTTGGGAAAAGTATGTAGTCGACGAAATTACAGCGAGCGACACGACCCTTTGGGGTCCCAATAGTTGTCATTGGTGGGAACTTACAATAACGCCGAATGCGGGATATATCGCCATAGTAAACGGCGCGCGTTGGGAAGGCGGCAAAATCCGCGCCGGTAATCCAACAGAAATTCGCTTTGTGCCCGCTATTGATTGTATTTTAATAGCGTGTTATCGACCTTATAAATACAATTCTGTTATTAACATACAAAACGGCGAACACGGCAAAGTCGAACTTGCATATTTTGACGAGATATTTTGTATGAATGTCAGAAAAGAAATTGCGGACGGATATTTGGTTTCATATATGGGTTGCTTCCACAGAAATCTTTTTATAACTCCAAATAACGGATATGTCGCCTACGTAAACGGCGTGCGTTTTACAGATGAGATGTATCCTGTTCCCGATATAGGGTTCTTCGGAGGACTGGAGCAACCCGTAAATATTGTCTTTGTTCAGGATATTTCGGATTGCGTCCCGCCGTTGTGCGCGGCTGTTATTGTGGAGGCGCAAATCACCATAGAAAACGGCGAGCACGGCACGGTTATGCTTTATTCTCACGAAGAATGGTGCTGGGAAAAGTATGAACTCAGCAAAATAACGGCGAGCGACACTACCCTTTGGGGCAGTAGCAGTTGTTATTGGTGGGAACTTGAAATAACGCCGAATGCGGGATATATCGCATTAGTAAACGGCGTTCATTGGCAGGGCAACAGATTTGTTGTTCCGACTAATATGATTTCAAATAACCCAATAACAGAAATTCGCTTTGAGCGTGCGCACACAATACTGTGGGGCAATTGGATAATAACGCCCGCGACCTGCGACGAAGACGGCGACAGCACAAGATTTGCCCTAAACGACCCCACTATAAAGCAAGTGCGAATAATTCCTCGCCTCGACTGCCCTCGATACGGCGGCATACTGCTTGACACTGCGGTAGTATCAAGACCTGCAACAATAACGGTAGTCGCCCACGAAGCGCTAACGGATGTTCGTATGGTAATTTTCAACAGCGTAGGAAATATGGTATTTGAAACCACCGATTTCACCCGCCCCACCGAAAAAACCACCACCGCCGAAGAAGAGTTGACAACTCAATGGAATTTAACCAACCCCTCCGGCAGAAGAGTAGCCAGCGGCGGTTATTTGGTTGTTGTTCGAGCGAGGGGGGAGAGTGGATATACATATACATACAGAGCAACGATTGGGGTGAGGCGGTAAAGCCAAAATGTGATTTTCGTAGGGGCGTATTGCATACGCCCTTATTTCTGTCGGTTATTTGGCTTATTTCTGTCGGTTATTTGGGCGTATGCAATACGCCCAAACGTTGATTTCGCAAGAAATCTATTCTGTCGTTTCCACTCTCAACCACCTAAAACCTTCTCCGCCGCCATCAAATTTCCACGCAACGAACGCTGTCGCCAACAATTCACCGCTCGCCGAAAACACAGCAGGCGAATTTTCGCGCTCGAATTTTGATACTCCCGCTTTTTTCATTCGCTCATTGACGGTTTTTGTGTCGTTTTTAAGGCAAACACAATGCAAGGGGGAGTCCTGAGGGGGACGCTGTTCCCCTCGTTTTGTTGCAACGAAAGACAATGCGGATAATTTTTTTACCTGCAACGGAAAATCGCTTTTTTGAATTACGGCGTAATTTTCGCCTTTCGGGGGCATTTTGTCCATAATTTCGATTTTCCACAAATCGCTGATATGCAAGATTTTGTCGTTTTCTGTTATTTGCGTTTCTTCTATGTTTATGGAATTTTCGCCGAATTTTGTGAAAAAAAGCGCGTTTTTCAGAACGAACATTGTAAAATCTGGCAAAAGGACGGTTGCGCCCGTGTTTGTTTTGCAGGCTTCTATGCTTGTGCAATGAGCAAAATTTAAGATTAAACCATTTTCGTAGCAGGTTTCTCTTATTTCGTCGATACAGGTTTCCTTGTCTATCAAAAAAGACGAGATATTACTGCTTTTCGAGAAACGACCGTCGCCTCTTACGAAATCGCAAAACTGAACAATGTTCAAAACAGCGTTCAGATTTATTTTTTCGAGTTCCGGGATAATATTTGCGCGAATTCTGTTTCGGCTGAATTTTACGTCGGCGTTTGTTTTGTCTTCGCGGAAAGTTTGGTTTTTTTGGGCAAGATATTCTAAAATTTCGCTTCTTGTGGTGTGTAAAAGCGGGCGAATAATCCCGTCTTCGCGGATCGGCGGAATTCCTGCCGCGCCTGCAATTCCTGTTTTTCGAGCAAGACGGAAAAGCAAAGTTTCTGCTTGGTCGTTGGCGTTGTGGGCAGTGGCGATGTATTTAATGTTTTCTTCTTTTTGGAGTTCCCTGAAAAAATCATAGCGCTCATTTCGGGCGACTTCTTCCAAATTGCTTTTTGTTTGAGACAGGTCTGCGCTTTTTACGAATATTTTCAGTCCGTGTTTTTCGCTTAGTTTTCGGACAAAAATTTCGTCGGCGGCGGAATCTTGTCCTCTTAAATTGTAATTTACGTGAATTGCGCAGAGTTCAAGATTAAAAATCGGCGTAATATCCAATAATAATAAAAATAATGCCGTCGAGTCCGCTCCGCCGCTGAAAGCAACGCCGATTTTACAATTCTTTATTTCGTTTTTGATGAAAAAATCTTTGGTTTTTGATAAAATGTCCATAAAATCAGACCTGAAATTTGGTGGTGGCAGATCAGGGATTCGAACCCCGGACACACGGATTATGATTCCGTTGCTCTAACCTGCTGAGCTAATCTGCCATAAGAAACAGTGCGAATATACTATATTTTCTGAGCGCTTGTCAAGTGAAATTTTCATTTTATTAAAAAAAGGGTGGCGACCGTCGTCCCCAAATAGTATTTTTATGTCAAAATATCAAAAGAAAGTGGGGCACTTCGTGTCAATTAAGAGTAAATTCATTGCGTTTACAATAAAAAACAGAGCGTATTCGGCGATTATCATATTGCTTTTAACGGCGTTTTTCGGATACAACATAAAATACATAACGGTGGACAACAACGCGGCGAACGCTGTTCCCGACACTATGGCGCAAATCGTAAATCAAGACCATATCCGCAAAAAATTTGATACGCCGTATTCCATTTTTCTGATGACGCAATTTGACGACAATAAGGATTTGGCGCTTCACGAAAAAATCGAAATATTGTCGTCGTGGGAGCAAAGATTTTCGCAGGTCGAAATAGGCGGAGTAAAAGGCTTTACCAACGTGTCGTATATCGGGGCGTTGCGAGTTCCTATGATGGGAAGGTTTGGCGGCGTTCAGGTAGTTGGGCTTTCAGGACAAACAAACGACGATGTTTTACGCCGAAGAATAGACGAAAACAGAGAGCTTACGGGCAGTTTTATTTCGCCCGACGAAAAAACTTTTTTAATGATTTTATACACAAACGACGCCGCCGACAGACCGCGAACAATTTCGGCGGCAATGAAAATTCTGGACGAAATTCGCGCCGAGGGATTTACGGACACCTACATTACGGGTGCAACGGCGACAAGTTGGTATATGAGCCGCGATATGAACAAGGACTTGCGAATACTTTTGCCGATTTCCATTCTTGTTGCGGGCGCGCTTTTGTTTTGGATGTTCCGCACAATCCGATGCGTTGCGGCTCCCCTTTTACTTGTGGCGATTGCGACCGTTTGGACTTTCGGAATTATGTCGCTTGCGGGAGTTTCGCTAAACGTTTTAACTTCTGTTATTCCTCTGATTTTGCTTCCCGTGGGGCTTGCGGGCTCGCTTCATATAATAAAGTGTTATCGTCAAAACAGGCGCGACCTCGAACTGCCGTTTGAAGAGGCGTTTATGAAAACCTATCAGGAATTGCTCAGCCCTATTTTTATTGCGGCGACCACCACCTTTTTCGGTTTTACTTCTTTCACGATTTCGGAGCTCTCCTGGACGCGATATTTCGGATTTTTTACGGGACTTGGGGTCGTAATCGCTCTGTTTTTGTCGGTATTTTTCCTGCCCGCCTGCTTTTCGCCCAAAGAAAAGGAAAAAACCATCGACCGAGAGCCGAAAGAGATTGTTCCGATGTCATTTTTTAATTTTATGATTTTCAAAACGCCGCTTTCTAAGATTTTACTTGTCTGCGTAATAGTTTTTTCGATAATTTTTGTGCCGAAAATCACTTTCGACAGCAATCCTATGAGCTTCTTTGACGAATATCACGACGTTCGCAAAAGCGATAAAATCATAGGCGAGCAATTCGGCGGCACCCGCTTTTTTGACGTAATGATAGAGAGCGATACTCCTTTTTCGGACTCGGCAAGCTGGCAAATTTTGCAAGATATTGTAAATTGGATACAGGACAGCATTCCCGAAGTCGGCACTGTTATGTCGGTTTTCCCTGTTCTTAACAGAGTAAGCGACATTCTTGTAAGCACTCCCATAAGCGAAATGGCGGTGTCTATGATGCTTGGCGGCGCGGCAACCCAAAATCCCGACGGCGACGATGTTTTGGACGCTTTTTTAACGTCCGACCGAAAGTCCGTTCGATTTACGCTGTTTTGTCAAAATATTCCGTTTTTTGACTATACCAGACTTGCCGAGCGTATCGAAAATCACATAATTTCCGTTCATCCCGAATACAGGATAACCACTTCGGGCGAGGCGCTTATTATTGACTCAATGATGGAACTTCTGATAAAAACGCAGACCTATTCGCTATTAATAACGTTTGGGCTTATAGCAATTTCGCTTATGATTTTGTTCAGAAGTTTTGTGTTGGGACTTGTTTCGACCCTTCCCATAGTTATCGGCGCTATTTTTATTGCAGGAATTATGGCGGCGACAGGAACGACGATTAACCTTGTAACGGTCATAGTTGTAACCGCTTGCATAGGAATAGGAATAGATTACGCCATACATTTTACCTCGTCCTTTTTGCGCTTCAGAAGAAACGGCGCGGATACAACCGAGGCGCTTTTGAGCGCGCTTCAAGATAAAAGCACGGTTATAGTGTTCAACACCCTTGCGGTAGGCGTAGGATTTTTGACGTTGTGCCTGTCGAATTTCCCGCCCGTGCGAACTCTGGGTATTTTCATTTTCCTTTCAATGATAGTAGGCGCATTGTTTACGCTTCTGTTTTTGCCCGTATTTTTGGACAGAAAAGGGCGTGAATGAAGAAATTTTCACCCAATTTTCATCAAAAATAAAAAAAATCACCTTTTGAGGCAAGGCAGGTAGTATATTTTGCCTTTGAGTTATTGTAATAATGGAGGTTTTATGAGTGCGGATATTCACGGAATTTTATCAGATCACGACATTTCACAGTTGTGCAACAGTGCGGTAGGAGACCCTTTTTCAATTTTGGGTATGCACCCCAAAAACGGCGGCATAGCGATTACAACCGTTCATTACGGAGCGGCTCAAGTTAAAGTTTATGACGACAAAGGGAAATTTTTAGGCGATATGTATCACTTGGAGGGAACGCCGATTTTCACGCTTTTTTTCAAAGACCAAAAAAGCGTTTTCAAGTATGAATTAGAAGTTTTTTACGGCGACGGATTTATCCGCAAAACCGCCGACCCGTATTCGTTTATGCCCGTTATGACAAACGACGACCTCTATTTATTCAACGAAGGCAACAATCTTTATATATACGAAAAAATGGGCGCGCACCAAATGACCATCG
The DNA here is from genome assembly GCA_009779925.1 of Chitinivibrionia bacterium. Taxonomy (NCBI): domain Bacteria; kingdom Pseudomonadati; phylum Fibrobacterota; class Chitinivibrionia; species Chitinivibrionia bacterium. Next base: position 117,201 of record WRAZ01000002.1, on the reverse strand, counting down.
ACGGCATTGAGGGCGTCTGCTTTTCGGTTTGGGCTCCGAGCGCGCAAAGAGTTGCGGTTGTCGGAGAATTTAATATGTGGGACGGCAGACAGCATCCGATGCGCCCGGTCGGCAGTTCGGGCGTTTGGGAACTATTTCTTCCGGGAGTAAAAAGCGGCGCCGTATATAAATACGAAATCCGAAAAGCCGGAAGCGGGCATTTGGTTTTAAAATCCGACCCTTACGGCACTTTACAGCAACCGTTCCCGTATCACGGCTCAATAGTTTGCTCGACAAAAGAACACCGTTGGAACGACGAAGAGTGGATTAAAAAACGCACCGAAAAAGGCAACCACAACAACCAACCTATGACAATTTATGAATTGCACTTGGGTTCTTGGAAAAAAAGCGGTTGCAACGAAGAAGGCGACTATCACAACTACAAAGAAATAGCGAAACTTTTGGTTCCGTATATTAAAGAAATGGGATACACTCACATCGAACTTATGCCCGTGCAAGAACACCCGTTTGTGCCGAGCTGGGGTTATCAGGTCGGCGGCTTTTATGCGGTAAATCACCGTTTCGGTTCGCCGCAGGATTTCCAGTGGTTTGTGGATTATTTGCACCAACACGACATCGGCATAATTTTGGACTGGGTGCCCGGACACTTCCCCAAAGACGAACACGCGCTCGCGCATTTTGACGGCACGCACCTTTACGAACACGCCGACCCGCGCGAAGGCGAACACAAAGATTGGGGAACTTTAATTTTCAATTACGGTCGCCACGAAGTTCGCAACTTCCTTGTTGCAAACGCGGTTTATTGGATAAAAGAATATCATATCGACGGTTTGCGCGTGGACGCGGTTGCAAGTATGCTTTATCGCGATTACAGCAGAAAATCGGACGAATGGGTGCCGAATTCTCGCGGCGGAAACGAAAACTTGGAGGCAATCGGCTTCTTACAGCAGGCAAACTGGGTTGTTCGCGAAAAATTCCCCGGCGTGCTTACCATTGCCGAAGAATCGACTGCGTTCCCCGGCGTAACATATCCGATTGAACAGGGCGGCTTAGGCTTTAACTACAAATGGAATATGGGTTGGATGCACGACACGCTCGACTACTTCCAACAAGACCCGATAAACAGAAAATATCACCAAGCAGACCTTACATATTGTCTTTGGTATGCGTGGTCGGAGAAATTTATGCTCGTTCTTTCGCACGACGAAGTTGTTCACGGAAAGCGCAGTTTGCTCGAAAAAATGCCGGGCGACGATTGGCAAAAATTTGCAAATATGCGACTTCTTTACGGCTTTATGTACGGACACCCCGGTAAAAAACTTTGCTTTATGGGCGCGGAATTCGGTATGAAAAACGAGTGGTACGAAAAACGCGAAATCGACTGGCACCTGCTTGACGAAAGATACAACGGCACGTATCACAGCAGTTTGCACAGAATGGTTAAGGATTTAAATAAATTCTACCTTGCAAATCCTGCGATGTGGGAAGACGACATCACGCAAGAAAACGGTTGGGAATGGGTTGATTACAACGACCGCGACAACTGCGTAATAGCGTTTATAAGAAAGTCGAAATCGCAAAAGAAAAAGTTCCTTTTTGTGCTTAACTTTACGCCCGTAATTCGCCACGATTACCATTTGGGAGTTCCGTATAACACAAAATACAAGGAAGTTTTCAATTCAAACGCGAAAGAATACGGCGGAGAAGGTTTAGGCAACGGAAGCAAGGCGATTGCGGCAAAAGCAGAGTCGTCGCAAGGCAAACCAAACACCTTGGTAATAAATTTGCCGCCGCTTGCGTTTAACATTTTTGAGTTTGAAGACTGAGAAAAAAAAGGAGCCTAAATTATGAAACGGCTTTACAGAAGCGAAAAAGATACAAAAATTTTTGGAATTTGCGGGGGCGTTGCCGAGTATTTCGGCATTGACCCCACTGTCGTTAGAATAGCCGTTCTTGTCGCGGCGGTATTAAGCGGATTTGTTCCGTTTACAATAGGGTATTTTATTGCGTATTTAATAATCCCTGTTAATACGTCATCCGCGGAAGAGGTGAAATAATGGCAAAAATAAACCTTGGTAAAACAGGCTTGGAGGTTTCGCCTATAGCGGTTGGTTGTATGCGGATTGGCGAAATGTCAAAATCGGAAATTCGCAATTTCTTTGATACGGCAATCGCGCACGGCGCAAACTTTTTTGACCACGCCGACATTTACGAAACAGAAAGCGCTTTTGGCGAGGCGATAGATTTAAGCGGCAAAATTCGCGAGGATATAATAATTCAAAGCAAATGCGGCATTCGCGACAATTCTTTCGATTTTTCTAAAGAGTACATTCTCGAGTCAACCGACGGAATACTGAAACGCTTGAATACCGAATATTTAGACATACTTTTGCTTCACCGCCCCGACGCGCTTTTTGAGCCCGAAGAGGTTGCCGAAGCGTTCGATATTCTCGAAAAACAAGGCAAAGTGCGACATTTCGGCGTTTCAAATCAGAAGCCGATGCAAATCGAACTTCTCAAGAAGAGCGTAAAGCAAAAAATCGTAGCAAATCAACTGCAACTTTCCATAACAAACTCGAATATGATAACGCACGGCTTTTTTGTGAATATGGAAACCGAACAAGCGGTTGCTCGCGACGAAAGCATTTTGGATTATTGCCGTCTGAACGACATAACCGTTCAAGCGTGGTCGCCGTTTCAATACGGATTTTTTGAGGGCGTATTTATCGGAAGCGAAAAATATCCCGAACTGAACAAAAAATTAGACGAAATCGCCAAAAAATACGGCGTATCTTCTACCACCATCGCCACGGCGTGGATACTTCGCCACCCTGCAAAAATTCAGGTAGTAATAGGAACAACAAGTCCTGCCCGCCTAAAAGAATGTATAGCGGCGCAAAACATCACGCTAACCCGCGAAGAATGGTACGCAATTTGGATTTCCGCGGGGAATTATTTGCCGTAAACTGCGATTTTAGCAACATAATAAAACAGGAGTATTTCGCAATGCTCCTGTTTTTTATTTTTTTGTCCAAAATACATTTTTCTCCCACTTTACACAAAATAAATAGTATATTATAGTTCAATATAATGTTAAACAAGAGAAAGGAAATTATATGATAGCTTTAGAAAATGCTTTTGCAAGCGGCGTATTTTCTGTGTTTGACATATCGGGACAAAAACTTTTGAGCGGCTATAAATATAGCGGCAACGGTTTTTCGCGCGACGCTTTCTCGTTGCGCAATGATTGGAATAAAATAGGCGGCGATATTTACAAAGCGATAGGTGTTTTTAATAATGAAAAATAAAGAAGAAGTCGTAATTAGCCAACAACACGAAATAGCATATTCGGGACCTCTTCCGCCTGCAACCGAGCTTGGAAAATATGAGCAAATTTTAGTGGGCGCGGCGCAAAGAATATTAATTCTTGCAGAAAAAGAGGCGGAGCATAGACATATTATTGAAAACAAATTTATGAAATCTGTTGCGAGAGGACAAATTTTTGCATTCTTTCTTATATTGTTGTCGCTTGCGGTTATGTCTGTCGGAATAATATTAAATGTTCCTTTGGCGACAATACCGCCCGCAATAGTCGCGCTTTCAGGTTTGGCTTCTGCATTTATCGGTAAGAATTCTCAAATAAAAGAATAATTTTTGAAGTTTTGTCAAAAAAAGGGCAACCTCGTAAGCCTGCCCTTTTGAAAACTACCGACTCAAATACATTTTAGTGTCTGATAAACGTAGTCCTCATTTGATTGTTGCTTGCGCGGCTTGGAATAATACTCATATTAAACGATGTATTGTCGGCGCTCATAGAAACAACGCTTCGCCACTGTATCATTCTGAGGTGCGGAATACCGCTCTCTCTCAACACGGCGTTTATTCTTAGAATTTCGCCGTCGTAAGAATAAGTTCCGTCAACGTCTTCGGCGAATTCTCGTCCGTTTACGAGAGACGTTATTTCAATTCGGCAACGATTATTGGTACCAAAAATTATTACATAATTGTCGATAACGTCGCCGTGCATTACATCTGCCGACCAAGTTCCCGTAAATATGTTTCCCGCGGGTAATTTTTGAATAAAATCAGCGGCAAACGCTTTTACTCTTTCGTTAAATTCTTCAACGTTTGCCAAAGTTATCCGCGAAGAGTTTACCGCTCTCGCTGTTTCAATGTCAAGCATTTGCACAATCAAATGCAGGTTGTCGCCAAGTTTGCTGAATTGCCCCGTGATAAGATAATCCGCGCCAATCATTCTTCCTACAGCCTTAATCCTCGACGGGTCTGCCCAGTCGCTCATCTGAAACTGCATTTCGGCGAGAATTCTTTCCATATTCCCGCGGTCGGCAACGTTCGCTCTACCCGAGCGGATTAGTTCGTTGCGGAACAAGTTAGTGATAACCACCGCTTGTTCGTTTGTGCAATGACCGCCCGCGTCAAAGTCGATTACTGCGATTGAGAGATTAGCGAACAAGTACGTTGTTGCCAAGACCGAAACCAAAAACGCTTTAATACCCATAATTTAACCCTCCAAAAAATTTATTGAACTCTTACAAAACTAATGTAATTACAGCTGAAACTACGCCATCTATTTGAAATATTCGTTTGACTTAAATCATTCATACAAGGAATACCTCTGATATTATTACTGGAAATGAGGCGGAACTCAGACCTTGAATCAAAAATATATGTTCCATTAAATCGAATTTCTAACGGCGACGGACGCGCCTCATTTCTCCAATCCACTCCTGTTAAATCTAAAAAAATGCTTATGCGATTAGGTTCATTAAGCATATAGCTTCCTACTATAGCATCTGCATCGTATTGCCAACGTTTTAAATCAGAATTTTTAAGTCGTCCTCTTTTACTCCGCCATCCAGTTTGTCTTAGATATCCAAATCGCTCAACGCGAATTCTGCCTCCTTCTTGAAATTCTATTACTAACACGCTACTTCCCGATACTGCCCTCCATTTTCCAATAATTTGATGAGATGACGTGGGTCGCGTTGTCGGCGCTGTTCCAAGATTGCTTACAATTTGCTTACTAAAACTCGGCATTTTTCCTAAAACTTCGTCTATATTTTTTATTGTTTCACGAGCGCTTGAAGCCACCTCTCCTGTTTCAACATTTACCATTCTCGCTATCCAAACAATATTTTGCCCTAATCTACTGAATTGCCCGCTGATAACAAATTGAGCGCCTGCCCGTCTTCCAATTTGGGCGGCATTTTCTTCACTTGCCATATCAGTCCTTTGAAATTGCATTTCCTCCAAAATTCTAGCGAAATCAGCACTTGCACGAGTGAGAATTCTAATTCTTCCCGTTGCTTGCACTTGCAATTCGTTGATAAATATTTCGGTTATGGTTGCTGCATCTTGCTGGCTAACCCCTGTTCTTACCTCAAACGGCAACACGGCGACCAAAGGTCTATGTTGCTGTTGCGCCCACACTCCACAAGCGACAATTAATATTACCGCCAACACTCGAATAACCTTGCCCATAAAGCAACCTCCTGCAAAATTAAAAGTTAAGACAAAACGGCTCGAAAGGCTGTTCTGCCAAATAATTCATATTTTGCAACAAATAGTGAAATGTGTCATAATAGATATATTAAACAATATCAACCGACTAACAGAACAACCAATAAAGGTTGTTTGTCGATTGACATAATAGAAAAAATACCTACAATGAAATGCAAGAATAAAATCCCACATTTCACTATTTGTTGCGAGGGTAAAATAATATTTGTTTGTGGTGGAGTGGGGAAAGTTTTTGAAAAATAGCGGGCTTTTGCTGTTTTTTGTTTGAGTTGAATGGCTCTGCGCTACACTAATTCAACGCCTGTCCGTTGTATTTCAGGCAAAAAATCGGCGTAATCTTCTTCGGGAACTATTATATGCGGCTCTATTCTGAAATCAACATTTCTGCATAATCCCCAAATCGGCGGAACTACTTCAAAATAGTTTCCTTTCCATTCATTTACCACTAAAGCAATATCAATATCGCTGTCTTTGTGAGGACAACCTTTAGCGAACGAGCCAAAAAGATACGCCCGTTCTATTTGCATAGGAAAAGAACTCGCCTTTACTAATTCCAAATATTTTTGGGCTATGGAAATAATATCTTCTCTTTTGTCCATTTTTGCAACTCCTCGGTTTTGGTTAAAATGTTTTGCGCTACATTGCTTGTAAGGTCTTTTGCTATTTTCTTCTTGCGTCATATTTTCCCTTTTTTTTAGATTATCTGCGCTTCATAGAGAAAATAATATTTGTTTGTGGCGTGATGGGGTATTTTTCTGAAAACAGTGGACTTTTGCTGTTTTTTCGTATTACATTCAAAGCATATAGTATTTTCTTGGGGAAAATTAACAAATAAAAAGGAGTTTTGGTATGTCTGTAGCAGGTATTATAGCGATAGTCGTAGTGGTTATTTTGGTGTTTATTGTTATCGGTATGTATAACTCGATGATAAAATTGCGCAATAATCGCGAAAATGCGTTTGCCGATATTGATGTTCAATTACAGCAACGGCACGACCTTATCCCGCAGTTGGTGGAGACGGTGCGCGGCTATATGAAGCACGAAAGCAGCACTTTGCAGGCGGTTGTCGAGGCGCGAAACGGAGCTGTGCAGGCGCGTACTATCGACGAAAAAATCGTCGCGGAGGGCAAACTTACTTCCGCAATGCAGGGGCTGAAAATCACGTTTGAGCAATATCCCGACCTCAAAGCAAGCGCGAATTTTAAGCAGTTGCAGGAAGAAATTTCGGACGTCGAAAACAAACTCGCGGCAAGTCGTCGTTTCTTCAACTCGGCAACCAAAGAATACAATAACAGCGTTGAAACATTCCCCGCAAATATTATCGCAGGAATGTTTAATTTCCGTAAAGAAATATCTTTCGATTTGGGAACGGACAGAGCAACGGTCGGCGCGGCGCCTAAAATTCAGTTTTAATTTTGACGGGAGAATAATTTATGGCGACGAAATCGATGTCTTTTACGTCGAAAAAACAGGAATACGTGGGAATTGCCACACAGCAGTGGCGCAATAATTTAAGGTCGGTCGCGCTTTTGGCGGCTTTTCCGATACTCGTATTTGCCTTGCTTTATGCAGGATGTTATGCGCTTGTGGCGTTTGGGGAAGGGCACGGCGAGCCTGCAATTATTGCGAACGAACTGTTTTTCGGCTCTTTTCCGTTTGTCGGGGTAGGCATATTTTTGTGGTTTATAATCGCATATTTTACCAATGTTTATATAATCGATAAAGCGACGGGCGCGCACACTTTGGAGCGCAAAGAAAACAAACGGGTGTATAATCTTGTGGAAAACTTGTGTATTTCGTGCGGAATGCAAATGCCGAAATTGCACGTCATAGAAGACCGCGCCCTAAACGCGTTTGCAAGCGGCGTAAGCAAAAAATCCTACACAGTCACCCTTACTCGCGGCATTATAGATACTCTTGACGACAAAGAATTAGAGGGAGTTATAGCCCACGAACTTATGCACATTCGCAACAACGACGTCCGCGTTCTCATAATTTCCATTGTTTTTGTCGGAATTTTTGCAATGATTGCGGAGATTTCGATGCGCTCGCTTTTTTATTCAAGTATGCGCGGTGGCAGAAGAGGAAACAGCAAAGACAACGGCGGCGGCGCAATACTTATTTTGCTCGCGGTTGTGCTTGCTTCGGTCGGATACGGAATTTCCATTTTAATGCGTTTTGCAATCAGTCGAAAAAGGGAATATATGGCGGACGCAGGAGCGGCGGAACTAACCAAAAACCCCTTGGCTTTGGCGAACGCTTTACGCAAAATTTCGGGAAATCCCGTCTTGCAAAAACAGGACGAAGACATTGCCCAAATGTTTATTGAACACAGAGCGCCAAAAGAGGGCTTCAGAGCGGCGTTTGCGGGAGTATTTGCAACTCACCCGCCGATTGCCAAGCGCATTTCGGTGTTGGAGCAGTTTTAATAATGCTCGAGCAATTTTTCCCGCGCGAATTTGTTGTTTTTTTTCCATACATTTACCTCGCGGCAGGGCTTGGATTATTGATTTTCAGCGGAAATTTGCTGGTATCGGGCAGTGTTCAAATCGCTCGCCACCTTAAAATAAGCACGCTTGTGGTTGGACTTACCATTGTCGCCTACGGAACGAGCGCCCCCGAAATGTTCATAAGTATCGGCGCGGCTCTTAACAACGCCCACGACATAGTGCTCGGAAACGTTATCGGCTCAAACATTGCAAATATTGCGTGTATTTTGGCTTTGGTTGTAATAATTTGCCCGATTTCCATAAATAACAGGTCAATCGCTTTTGATTATTCGATAATGGCTTTGGCGACAATTTTAATGCTTATTTTTGGACTAAACGGCGTTATAAGTTTTTGGGCGGGACTTTGTTTTGTGCTTATTTTGATAAGTTATACTACTTTTTCCGTAATAAAATCGCGCAGAAGCGCCGCCGCAAAAGAAATCGAGCCCCCCACAATGAAGCCCTACATAGCGGTTTTAATGATTTTGGCGGCTGTCGGCGGGCTGTATTTCAGTTCGGGATGGTTTGTCGAAGGCGCTAAGCAAATCGCGGTGCAATGGGGAGTAAGCGAGCGCATTATCGCCACGTCCATTGTCGCGGTCGGCACAAGTATGCCCGAACTAATATCGTCGTTAATAGCGGCATTCCGCAAAGAAACAGACCTTTCCATCGGCAATATTATCGGCTCAAATTTTTTCAATATCGCGGGAGTTTTGGGGATAACTGCAATTATTCGCCCGCTGAATATCAGCAACCAATCTATGTTTTTTTCCGATATGATATGGGTTTTAGGCGTTTCGCTTGCGTTGCTTTTAGTTATGCTTCCGCTTTCAAAAGGCAGAATAAATCGCTGGGAAGGCGTTTTGCTTCTGGGCGTTTTTGCGGCTTATATGATTGTTTTGTATAACGGTTAAGGCTTCGACAGGCTCAGCCACCATTTAATAAACAAACGAGAACAAAGCCGCCGTTATGACTATCACAAAAATTGCCGTCACGACCGATTTTGTTGTCGCTTTGCCGACTTCTTCCGCGCCGCCGCGAACGCTTAAGCCGTAATACGCTCCTATCCACAAAATTAACCACGAGAACACAAGCGATTTTATCAGCGAAATAACTACGTCGCGAACTATAATATTTTTAGCAAATTCTGTCATAATTATGTCTATCGAAAGCCCTAAATAGATATACGCCACGGCAAAACCGCCCAAAATTCCCGCGATGGTCGCCATAATACTCAAAAGCGGCATTGTTATGGAAATCGCCCAAAACTTCGGCACAACAACAAACTGTATCGGGTTAAGTCCCATAGTTTTCAGTGCGTCTATTTCTTCTTGGACTTTCATTGTGGCGATTTCTGCGGTGGTCGCCGAGCCTGTTCGTCCCGCTAAAATTATTGCCGCCATAAGAGGACCGATTTCGCGTATCATTCCTATAACCACAAGCATTATGAGGAAAATGTCCGCGCCGAATTGCCGCAGTTGAATTGCCGATTGCACCGAAATCGCTATTCCTATTAAGAACGTGAGCAGAAACGTTATTCCGAGCGCGCCGTAGCCCAAATTGTACATCTGCTCGCCCAAAACCCCTTTGCGAAAATCCCGTTTTTGAAGAAGCCCGAAAGTCCCCCAATAGACCATTTCCACCAAAATAACAAGCGCCGAACAAAATTCGTTATACGCATTTACGGTTTTGTCGCCGACGTCTTCAAAAAAGTTCTTTTTTTTGCGCGGACTTTCGTTTTGCACATTGCGGCTTGGTTGCATTGCGCGCGTAATTTCATCGGAAAGATCAGAGATTTTCAAGTTTTTTCTTTTCGCAAGCAACCTAAAAAACGCCCGTCCCGCAGAGTCAAAACTCCGCACATCGCCGCAAAAAACAACGCTCGCCGACTTCTCGGAAAGAATGCTCTGTCCTTCCTGCTCGACCCAAGCTCTGTCGATGGTTTTGGGGAGGGTTAGTGTTTTCATAGGCATAAAATACTATTTATCTCGGTGAAAAAGTCAAAAACAACCCAATTTTTTCATTATCAAAATACGGATTTACCGCAACCGCCGTCTCTCTCGACCTAAATCTCGACCGCGACATTATCCTCTGTTGCACAGGAAGCAACCAGTACGCCGCGCTAACGCTCAAAATGCCGAAACCCGCTCCCGCAACAACATCGCCGACCCAATGTCTTTTATTATACAGCCGCATAAAAGCCACCGTGCCAGCCATTGAATAAGCTATCGCTCCGCACCACGCGGGATATTCGCGGCGAACTATTTCTGCGCCGACAAAAGCGACTGCGGTATGCCCCGACGGAAAAGACGTGTTTTTGCTGCCGTCGGGTCTTTGATGGTCTATGACCTGCTTAACTATAAGCGTGGAAAGCACGAAAGTCGCCGAAGTTCCCAAAATCATTGACCTGTCCCACCAATCGTGTTTTGGCTCGGCGAAAAGCGAAAAACCGTAAACCATTGCGGACGGAACGTACATTAAAACATCATCGAATTTGTAAGGACGACCGCGGTGTTCTGCGAATTTATCTTCGACCGATTGGTTTAGATTTCCGCCTGCAGTCATTATCGCTCCCGCACCAATCAACGAAAGCGGAACAAAAAGATACGCCGCCGAAAACCCCGTAGGGGCAGACCCCCGTGTCTGCCCTTGCGTTTGCCCCTGCACCTGCCCATTCATCAAAAATACAAGCAAAAAAAGCGACAAAAAAACATTTTTCATTCGCCGCTACTTCTTTACTCTTTGGGCAAATAATCGGATTTAGGCGCTACTTGCGCTACTTTTACTCCTGCATTTTCCGCTGAAATCACCTTAATTTCCGCGCCTTTTTCTATAAAACCGCCTTCGCTGTACACATCGGTATGCTTGCCGTTAATTTGGGCTGTTCCCGCAGGACGAAGATCGGTTATCGCTACTCCCGTATCGCCGATATTAACGCTTGGAACAAACGCTTCCGAGTTAATTGTGTCGGCGAGCGCGGCGGCTTTTGATTTTTTCAGACGGCGCACCACAAAAATAAGCGTGGCGGGTATCGAAATAAGGTTTATCGCCACCAAAAAGATAATTGCGGCGGGCGAATGTTGCCATACCAACCAGTAAGAATACGCGAAAAATCCGATTGCCGCAAGAGACAAAAGCCCGAACGACGGAAGAAGTATTTCCGCCAAAATAGCAAGCGTTCCGACAATCTGCAAAATTATTGTGATTATAATAATATCCATAAATTCCTCCTTTTTTTCCAATTTACACCTTTGCCCCTGTTAAAAATAGTATTTTTTGTATCGGAAAAACGAAAAACCTACAAATTTAAGAGGTAATTTTTATGTTCGCGAAGTTAAAAGAGAGTAAAACACAAACAATTCCGTTGAGAATTACTGATACAACGCTGAGAGACGCGCACCAATCGATTTGGGCGACGCGGATGAGAACCGCCGACATTATGGAAATTATTGACGCCATAGACAACTGCGGCTACTACTCTTTGGAGTGCTGGGGAGGCGCTACATTCGACGTATGTATGAGATTTTTGCGCGAAGACCCGTGGGAAAGATTGCGGCTTATAAAAAAAGCGGCGCACAAAACCCCGCTTCAAATGCTTTTGCGCGGACAAAATTTGGTCGGCTACCGCAACTATCCCGACGACGTAGTGGAGCGCTTTATTCAGTTGGCAATCAAAAACGGCGTGGATATTTTCAGAGTTTTCGACGCGCTCAACGACTCCCGAAATCTCGAAAAAGCGATTAAATTCGTGAAAAAATACGGCGGACACGCTCAAGGAACGCTTGCCTACACGATTTCGCCCGTCCATACCGTAGAAAAATACGTGTCGGACGCAAAAGAACAGGTGCAAATGGGAATAGACTCGCTCTGCATTAAGGATATGGCGGGAATTTTATCGCCCATCGCCGCGCGAAACTTGGTGACGGCGCTCGTAAATTGCAAGGAAATAAACGTGCCTATTCAACTGCACACTCACGGAACAAGCGGAATGGGCGTGCCGACTTATGTGGAAGGCGTTCAGGCGGGCGCGGGCGCGATTGACTGCACGGTGTCGAGTATGGCTCTTACCACTTCTCAGCCGCCTGTGGAAACGCTTGTCGCAATATTTAAGGACACGGATTACGCCGCCGAAATCGACTTGGAAGCCGTGTCAAAATGCGCGACTTTCTTTAAGAATTTGTTCCCGCGCCGCGTGCCGAAAACCGCAAATTTTGTAAACACCATAGACCCCGACATCCTTATTCACCAAATCCCCGGCGGAATGATTTCCAATTTCCGTTCGCAACTCGAAATGCAGGGAGCTTTGGGCAAATTGGACGACGTTCTCAAAGAGGTAAGCGCAGTTCGCAAGGATTTCGGCTATCCGCCTTTGGTTACGCCCACCTCGCAAATTGTTGGAAATCAGGCGGCGCTCAACATAATTTCGGGCGAAAGATACAAAATGGTGCCCAAAGAAGCAAGAGATTACGTTAAAGGAATGTACGGTCGCTCTCCCGTTAAAATGGACGCGGCGTTCGTTAAAAAAATATTGGGCGACGAAAAGCAAATCGACCACCGCCCCGCAGACGATTTAAAGCCGTTTTTGGACAAAGCGACCGACGAATTAGACCCAAAACACATAACTCAAGACGAGGATATTTTGTCTTACGCAGTGTTTCCCGACGTGGCAATAGAATTCTTTAAATGGCGCGAAAAACCCGAAGACGAGCGCGACGTTATTCCCGCCGACGTAGAAATGGCGCAAAGTTGCGCCGAAGAGGCAAAAGCGGCGACAAAAACAGCAAAAGAAAAAGTTGCGCCGATGATACACAACGACGATTACAGCGGAATTGCCCATATTTTAAGCCAAAGCGGCGGCGTTGTATTTGACGAATTTGTTATCAAAAAAGGCGATTTTTCGGTGTGCCTTAAGACAGGCGGGGCAACGACCGGCTCAGCCACCGTAGCCGCGCCAGCCCAAAAAGCTTCTAATACGGAAGGAACAGCGGTGGCTGAGCCTGCCGAAGCCAAAGCGGCGGCGAGCGAATATTCGCACACAATAAATTCGCCGATTACGGGAACGTTTTATTCTGCTTCCTCGCCAAACGCGCCGAAATTTGTAGAAATCGGAAAAAGCATTAAAGCCGGCGACATAGTTTGCACGGTCGAAGCGATGAAGCTTTACAACGAAATAAAATCGACAAAAGACGGCGTAGTCGCGGCGATTTTGGCAAAAGACGGCGAAGTTGTGCAAAAAGGACAGGCGTTAATCGGGTTAAAATAATGCCCCAAATAAAACTTCTGGCAAAAAATGTCGTAGAACAAATAGCGGCGGGCGAGGTGATCGATCGCCCGTCGTCTATCGTTAAAGAGCTCTTGGAAAACTCCATAGACAGCGGCGCCGACAAAATAACGGTAATTTTCGACAACGGCGGAATTTCGCGGATAAAAATTACGGACAACGGTTGCGGTATCGAAAAAGACCAGCTGACCTTAGCGATAACCCCTCACGCAACAAGCAAAATAACCGCCGCCGAAGACCTGTATTCCGTCTCCACAATGGGATTTCGCGGCGAGGCGTTGGCAAGTATCGCGAGCGCAAGCAAATTTTCGCTTTCGTCCTCCACAACCGAAGACGGCGCGGGCTACAAAATATCGGTTAATGGCGGGGCTTCGGCGGTTTCGACAGGCTCAACCACCGCAACCGCCGAGATAGAGCCGATTGCTCACGTAAAAGGCACAACGGTAGAGTGTTTGGACTTATTTTTTAACCTTCCCGCGCGAAAAAAATTCTTAAAGAGTGAAAAAAGCGAAAGATTATCGATTTTAACAACCGTCGAGCAAGTTTTTATAGCGTTTCCGACAATTCATTTTACCTGTATCGCCGACGGAAAAAAAATCTACGACATTCCCGCGGCAAAAGACCACAGAGTAAGAATTTCGCAACTCGCAGGCACGGAATTCGCCCAAGATTTAATTTATTGCCGCAACGAAACAGCCGAAATGTCCGCCGAAATCTACATTTGCTCGCCGTCGCAGGCAAAACCCAAGCCAAAATACCAAAATTTATATGTAAACCTGCGAAAAATCGACAATAACTCGGTTTCAATGGCTATTCGCGAAAGCTTTTCGCGCTTCGTGTCCGCCTACGGAAACAAGCCCTCGTGGTTCTGTTTTTTGGATATAGAGCCGTCCAAAATCGACGTAAACGTCCACCCCACCAAACAAATGATAAAATTCGACGACGAACGAGCGCTTTTTTCGTTCATTTTCCGTACTGTTTTAACGGAATTGGAGACTTGCCAAAATGCCGCTGTAGGGGCGTATTGCATACGCCCTGAAAAAAACATTGACGACGGTAATCCGGGCGTATGCAATACGCCCCTACGTTCAACAATGCCGACGGTTTCGACAGGTTCAGCCACCACAAATTACTCTTACACCCAAAACATCCCGCAAAGATTTGCCGTCGAAGAAAAAAACGGAAAATACGAGTTATTTACAAACACAAAATTCAGCGAAACGCCCGAAAAACCAACGCAAATGTCCATATCTTTTTTAGATAAAATTTCGGCGGAGGAAAAAGAAACGCCATTGCTCGGAATGGGCATAGACAAAAACGCTTTAGACTCGGTAAGTTGTTTTCAGGTTCACAGCAGATACATCGCAGTTTCGGTTTCGGACGGGCTTCTTTTCATTGACCAACACGCCGCCCACGAACGAATTTTATACGAAAAAATTCTCGACGCAATGGACGTCGGCATAGAAAGCCAATCGCTCCTTTTCCCAATAACAATGGAACTGAAACCATACGAAAAAGAGGCGCTTTTGTCCGTAAACGAGTTTTTCTCCAAAGCAGGTTTCGACATCAAAGACTTCGGACAAAACACGGTCGCCGTATATTCAATGCCCTCGGATTTTAAATACGAAAGCCAACTGAAAGACGCGATAGAAGATATGATAGAGCAATTTTTAAAAGAAAACAACTCCGCAATCCTTTCCTCCGTTCACCGCCATTTCGCCGCCTCCTACGCCTGCGGCGCGGCAATAAAATTCGGCAAATCCCTGACAACCGAAGAAATGAACGCCTTATTAACCGCCCTTTTTTCAACCAAAAACCCCCACATCTGCCCCCACGGAAGACCAACTTTTTCAAAGCTTGGACTAGCAGAAATCGGCAAGCGGTTTTTGAGGTAATGTGGAGATTTTATGAAACAAAAAATCGTTTTTTTAGTGGTTTTTGCAGTTGCGGCGCAAATTTTTGCGCAAAGTTTTATGGGAAGTTTTACCGAAAACTTTAATAATGCGGGCTTGCCGACTAATTTTCAATTCGATATGAGCGCCGCTTCAAACCGAAATGTTTGGGAAAACGGGGTTTTTTCCGAAACAGAACCGCAAACGAGAGTGATGAGATTGGATATGCACCCCGATAATGCGGCAGGCGCGTGGCAAGGACCTAATTTTAACACGCCGAGACTAACGCTTTTCGGCAGATATTCGACAAGAGTAAGAATTCCGTGCGTTCAAGACCAGCCGAACGTCGGTGGCGTTGTCGGATTTTTCACGTATTACAGCGATGAATGGAGCAGCGGACAAGCGCCCGATTGGAACCAAAACGGACTTTTCGACAACAGCGAAATCGACATCGAATGGCTTGTCGCCCACCCGCAATTAGTTTATTTGACCGCTTGGACAGACTTTCAGGACGGCGAAAACTTCAGAAAAATAGGCAGAATTGTAAATATGGCGACGGGAGAAATTCTTTCTACAACGTTCGGCACAAGTTTTGCCTCGGCGGGAATTCCGCTTACGGGGGTCGAAAATTATCCCGAAACAATTCGCGCAATCCCGAATTTCGACGCTTCCCAAAATTTTTACACTTATGGATTTGATTGGAAAACCGACAACATTCGCTGGTGGATGCTAAACCCCGCCGACGAAAGCGACACCATAGTTATGTGGGATTACAGAGAGCCGCACGGAAGAACGCTCCAAGATTCTCGAATTACGCAAAAACCCGCTTCTTTTATGTTCAATTTTTGGCACACAAACGATTGGGCGGCAGAGGGTAAACCCAACTCCACAGAAGCGCCAAGCCGAACATTTTCCGCGGAATTCGATTGGATAAAATACGAAACTCTAAACGATATACCATCGTCGAAAACGCCGCAAAATCTTAATAATTCTCCGCGCGCAAACAAAACATTTAACGCGACAATTCGCAACAGACAACTAAATTTATCGCTTCCGACAACCGCGCAAACCGCAACCATTTCCATTTTTGACCTGCGCGGAAGATTGCTTTTTGAACGCGCCGTAAAAGTAAACGAAAATTCGGCAAGCATAGCATTTCCAAGGTCGATTGCAAAAAATCAAACGGCAATTTTACAGGTAAAAACAAACGATTTCAATTTGTCAAAACGGGTTTTGATTAAGTAAGTTGGCAAATAGTATTTTACCCATCAAAAGAAGGGAAAAATATAAAAAATGAAAAAACTACACTTATGCAACTTGGGCTGTTCCAAAAACTTTGTTGACGGCGATACCATTGCGGGATTTCTGGTAAAAAACGGTTTCGAACTCACTGAAAATTCGGCGGAAGCAAACGCGATAATCGTGAACACTTGCTCATTCATAGAACAAGCGACCAAAGAAGCTATCGACGCTATTTTGGAGCATATCGGACAAAAAAGCGAGAACGCAAAACTCATAGTTTCGGGCTGTTTTTCGCAAAGATACAAAGAAAAAGTCGCCGCGGATTTTCCCGAGGTCGATTTATGGCTTTCCACCGATAATTGGCAGGAAGAACTGCAAAATTTTTACGATTTGCAAAAAATAAACGTCGATTTTTCGCGAATTTTGTCCGAGCCTATCCACAGCCAATACTTAAAAATTGCCGACGGTTGCTCGCACAAATGTTCTTTTTGCGTAATTCCGAGCATTAAAGGCGATTTTAGGAGCGAGCCGACGGATAAAATATTGAAAGAGGCGCTCTGGCTTCAGGAAAAAGGCGTAAAAGAGCTTATTTTGGTTGCTCAAGACAGTTCTTTTTACGGCAGAGACATAGGCACAAACATAGTTAACTTACTGAAAATGCTTATAGATAAGACGAATTTTCGTTGGATACGACTTATGTATTTATATCCGAGTTTTGTGAGCGACGAATTTTTGGATTTTATCGCTCAAAACCCGCGAATTTTACCTTATTTCGACATTCCTTTGCAACATATAAGCGACGATATTCTTAAATCGATGGGAAGAAGACCTTTGTCGGCGGGCTTATACAAACTTGTGGAAAAAATCCGCGAAAAAGTTGAAGGCGCCACGTTAAGAACTTCGTTTATCATCGGCTATCCCAACGAAAAGCCCAAAGATTTTAACGAACTATGCGAGTTTGTAGAATGGGCGAAATTCGACAAAATGGGCGTTTTCCCGTATTCGGCGGAAGAGGGCACAAAAGCGGCGAATTTTCCCAAACAAGTGGGAACAAAAACCGTGCAAAAGCGCGTGAATACAATTATGGAAATCCAACGAGAAATCAGCGCGCAGTCGCAAGAAAACAAGGTCGGACAAATCATAGAAGTCATCGTTGACAGAATAAGCGATTTTGAAGAATACAACTTTGAATGCCGAAGCATTTCCGACGCCCCCGAAGTTGACGGGCGGGTGTTTTTAATCGACGGCGACGCCGACGCGGGCGATTTTTTAGAAGTGGAAGTTATTGAGTGCGACGATTATGATTTGATTGCGAAGTTTGTGAGGAAGTTGTGATTTTTCGGCGAAAAAAATAAAACTTATGCGTTTCTCGCCTTCCTCATCTTTTCCCACAAAATTACAAAAAAGCCGGAAAACATCCATAGATATAAAATCATTGATAGGGCGATATACGAAAACGCTTGTTCGGGCGATAGTCCTATAAAATCGAAAAACAGTATGGATAAGCCCTCGCGAACGCCCGCGCCGTTGGGCGAAATCGGAATTGAGGCGGAAATTATTTCTATAAGCGGGATAAAACTAAGACATTCCAAAATCTTTAATTCGCCGCTGAGCGCAAAAATTGCGGCAATCGGGAAAAATAAAAATACAATGTGCGTTAAAAGCGAAAAAAACATATTCGCAATAATAAGTTTTGGAAATTTTTGGTAAAGCAAGATTGACGAAATGCCTTTTATTATGAAATTTCTAAGTTTTTGGGGCAGTTTTTGCGGCAGCATCGACAATACTTTGTCGCTCGCTTTTTGGTGAAGCGAAAGAGCCATTATCGCGCATAAAGCTAAAAACATAAGCGCAACAATTATAGCCGCGGTCGATACGCCGTCGTGCGAAGAAAACTGAAAAAATCCGAAAACCGAGAGCAAAACAAGCATAATTATTCCCGTTATCCGAAAAAATAAGGAAATTGCGACTATTTGAGACATCGAAAGGCGGTCTTTAAGAAGCACGGCGCGGCTTACATCCAAGCCCGCGGAAGTTGGGAGCATTGCGGAATAATAGCGCGCTTTCCAGTTTAGAATAATGAATTCTCCGGCTTTAATTTTGTCGCAAAAAGGTCTAATTAAAATCCACCATCTGAGCGATTGTAAAATAAAATGTGCGAAAATTATCGCAAAAAGGACAAAAATCCATACCAAATGAACAGAGCCGAGTTCCGCTATCACCGACTTGTAATCGACTGCAAAAAACAGCCATAAAATAGGCGCTATTATAAACATTATGCGGACAATGTTGAGTATTATCTTATTTTTTGACATTTTCGGCGGCGACAACTCCTCTTTTAGATGGCGCGCAGCGCCGATTTATATTTACTTTAAGCAATTAAATATACTATATTGTCGGCGCAAAATACTATTTTTGTTAAAAAAAATTATATTCTTGGAGAAAATATGCCTGTTGCTCAGAAAATAAAAACCGTGCTTTTTATAGGATTTGCCCTTTTTTTCGGATGGTATTCGAAGCAAGCGGCTAATAATCCGTGGAGAATGCGAAGCTCTTTTTATTTTGACGACGGCGCAATCATTTTTTTTCAGGAAAATCATAACACTCGAACAGAGGACTACAGAATTTCAATTCCGCTCGACCCGAGTATGAGAATAATAGACACTTTTTTTGTGCACGGTTGGAAAATACAAAACAAAAGCTGGGGAATTTCGGCGCAGGCAAATAATATTCTCATAGTTATTCCCTTTGAAGAAACAGAAGATTTTAGGCGGGCGCAAAATATTGTAAGCGACATTTTAGTGGTTTCGGGAGATTCCGCAAACGTTGCTGAAAAAAGGCATATTTTTCGCCCGAAAATTACCATTTGGTACGCCGATGAAGAAGAAAGCGAATTCGGAGCAAGAAACGTTTATATTCCGAGATTTGACGAAAGTTTCAGATTGAGAAGGAATAGGGACGGGTTTTTAGCGGAAGTGTTGGAATAAGCGGAGCAAAAAAAAGCGCCCCGCAAATCCAAGCGGGACGTTCTTTTTTTTCTAATTCCTAAAAGAGGCAAAAGTCTGCCATTTCTTTATGGTTAAATTATCTACTCACTCCAAGTCGCGCGGAATAGGTGAATCTTCGCCCGCTGATACCGGTTGCTTCGACGATAATTAAATACGTACCATTGCCGACAAATCTGCCTGATTGGTTGGTTAAATTCCAGACGATGGCGTTTTGTAGGGGCGGGGTCTGCCCGCCCAAATCGCCGTTCGTTCTGTTTTCAGGGCGGGCAAACCCCGCCCCTACACCGTCCGCCGAAAACACAACATTGCCCAAATTATCGAAAATCGCCAAATTCACCGTTGCCTGTTCGGGGGTGATTACCGAAATCCTCGCAAAATCCGATACGATTGTGTTTTCAAGGAGAATGCCGTATCTGCTATCGCGCGAGGTATTTTGGCGAATAAAGTTTGGAAGAAACTCTTCCGTTCTTATAAAAAACTCCGTTGCTCCGATTTGGTAGTTTTCTGCAAACATACCCTCAGTTTCTATTCTCAGCAGATATAATCGATATCTTACAAGGTCGTCCGAACGTCCGAAGCGAGACGATTCCTCTATTTCGGCTTCGGGGTCTATAATTTTTACCGTGGGGCGCGCGGAGCCGAAAACGCTTATGTCGTCGTCGCCCACAAAATTGTCAAAATCAACCAAGCCGAGAATTATATTTTTAAGGTTGTTCGAATCGGCAAATAAGCTGGGAATAACAACGATGGTATCTTTTTCTGCGCCTCCTGATATTGAATTTACACCTGCGTTTTGGTCGGCTTCAAGTAAAATGGTAATCGGACGGTGCTCAATTTCATAAGTGCGTTCGACATCTTCTTTCTTTAATCTGTAATTTATGTGAAAATCTCGGTTGTCTTGGCGTATCATTGCCACGACAGAATATTCTCCTACGTTAATATTGTTTGCCATAATACGGTTGAGGTTGTGAAAAATATCAAGTTGAATATAAATATCGAGCTCTTCGTCTCTTGCGGTTGCATTCGGAACTTGTGCCTGTCTATTGAAAATTATTGCAGTGTTTGTATCCCAATCGACAGTAAGCACTTTTGGAAGTATATCAAAATTTCTTGTATAATATCGCAACCTATAAAGCGCGCTGTACCCATCTGCCAAACTTGCTCTTGCTTGCCCTTGTCCGACATTTGTTCGCGCTCCGCTTATATGAACGACAAAAACATCGTTGTTATTTGGGTTAACGGCAATACTTGCTGTAGGAGATTGCGGAGCACCATTAAATACAAATTCAACTTCATTGCACCACTGAACATCTAATAATATAGCACCCTCCGGAGCAATCCCGAATGGTGCTTCTATCGTTCCTGAAAAATCGCCTTTGCCTCTCACAATTATAAATGCTTTTCCAATGTTAGTGTTGCCTCTGTGCCCAATGATTTCATAATCTATATCAGGTCGCAAAACAGTTTCACCGTCTTTTACTACAATACCGGGAGTAATCGGAGAATTTGTGAAAATTTGAGTTTCAATTTTTTGTATTGCATTTTCAGGGAGTTTAGTCCTCCGATGCAAAAACGGAAAACCGTTGTTTATGTTTTCATCGATGTTCCAGATGGTGTAAAAGCACCAATCGGTGAACGTGGATTGTTGGCGAAGTTGGTTCATTGACCTGAAACCATCATTTGAAGCAATCCTTCCAATCCAATGTGGCGCTTCTCCTGAAAGAGAGAACGAATTGGTGATAGTGCCTATTGTGTTAAAATCGCCTACTAATCCACCAACGAGTTCCTCGCCTTCTACATTTCCAATAGCGTATGAATTAATAATTGTAGCATTACCTAGGTTTCCGCCTACTATTCCGCCTACAGAACGGAAACCTTTAATGTTTGCCCCTACCCAACTGTTTTTAATTATTCCAAAATAATTATCGCCTACTAATCCACCGACTGCCAATGCAGTAGTTTCAGATGTTGGTATTCCTGATACATTACCTACAACATAACTATTCTCAATTGTGCCGGAATTTATCGCTGCCAATCCACCAACCCATCGGCTTGCCGTAATATTAACACAAACACCTATATTCATTACTGTTGCGTTTTGCCCAATTACTCCGAAGAATCCCTGAAATTCTTTTCCCGGTTGGTTTATAAACACTCCTTCTACAGAATAGCCATTGCCATTAAACACGCCTTGAAATCCTGTGCTATGCCAATTGCCCGGTCCAATCGGCAACCATTGATTTCCCTGATTTCCGTTAAGGTCAATGTCATTTAGCAACAAAACCGTCTGTCCTGCAAAATTTCTTCCTGCGTTTACCGTGTCTCGAAATTCGTGTAATTCTTCGGCTGTCGATATTGTTATTCTATTTGCAGACCAATCAATCTGTCCGCATACCACACTCGCAACAAACATTACCGCCGCTAAAATCTTAATAAATCTGCCCATAAAACAACCTCTTATAAAAGTTAAAACAGAAACAGCAAAAGGCTGTTCTGCCGAAAAATTCACAATTTTGCGACAAATTGAATAATGTTCGTTCTTGGTTTAATACCGAATCGACCGACAGACAGAACAGCCACTAAGGACTATTCGTCAATCGATTCAATACTATCAAAAATAAACAACAAATAATGAGAACAAAAATCTCATTATTCAATTCGTCGCGCCCACAAAATACATTATCCCCCTACCAAACAGCAGAAAAATCTTGCATTTCGACATTTTTCCCACAATTTTTCTTCGCTCTTGACACCAACACCAACATTTTATTATTTCAACCATTGATTTAATCAGTGATTAAATCGCTGATTAAATTTGTTTTTAATATAGGTTTAGGCTTTGAAGAAACGGGGAAGAATTGCGGGAAATTTTTGATTTATTGATAGCAAATATTTTTAATATGAATACTAAAATGGGAAAAAAATTTTTTTGTGAAAAAACCACCCTTTCAATATCGCGCAAAAACTATTTTATCCTTGTAAATTGAAACTTTAACTTTCAAATTGCAAGGATGGTTTTATATGTTTGAACGTGAAGAAAAGAAAAAAATAGCAGAGTATCTCTCGTATTTTCCTGTAGTTGCGATACTTGGACCGCGGCAATGCGGCAAAACAACGCTTGCAAAAATAATTGCGAAAGAAAGCGGCGATTCCATATATCTCGATATGGAAAAAGAAAGCGATTATCTCAAATTATCCGACCCCGAACTGTTTTTTAATAATAATCTCGGCAAATTGATAATAATTGATGAAATTCAAATTCGCGAAAATTTATTTGGCGAAATTCGCTCTTTTGTCGATAGCGCGCAGACCAAAACGCCAATACTCATTTTGGGATCGGCGTCGCCGCGGCTTATAAAACAAAGTTCACAAACGCTTGCGGGCAGAATTGCTTTTTGCGAACTTTCGCCGTTGAATTGCGTTGAAATGAGCAATATCCCTATCCAAGATATATGGTTAAAAGGTGGTTTTCCGGGGAGCATTACCGCGCCAAACATAAATTTGAGCAACGATTGGAGAACTTTTTACATAAAAACTTTTATAGAACGAGACTTGCCGCAACTTGGAATAAACCTTGCATCTATGCAAATTAACCGTTTGTTTTCTTTGATTTCGCATTCGCACGCCGAAATACTTAATTTCAGCAAACTTGGCGAAATATTTGGAGTTTCGCATACTGCATTTCGAGGTTATATTGATTTTTTAGAAGGTGCGTTTTTAATAAGAACATTGCAACCATTTTCTGCAAATACAAAGAAACGACTTGTAAAAACGCCGAAAGTTTATCTTCGCGATTCGGGATTATTTCATTCTCTGCAAAAAATCAATTCTTTCAACGATTTGCTCGGGCACACTATGATTGGAAATTCGTGGGAAGGGTTTGCGATAGAGCAAATTTGTTCGGTTTTAAGCGATTGGAATCCGTGTTTTTATAGGACAAGCGCAGGAGCGGAAATAGATTTGCTTCTCGAAAAATCGGGGAAAATTATTGCGATAGAATTAAAATCAAGCACTTCTCCTAAGGTATCCAAGGGTTTTTGGAGCAGTATAGAGGATTTATCACCGACAAGATCTTTTGTTATTTGTCCGATAGAGGATATTTATCCGTATAAAGACAATGTTTTCATTAGCGGAATTCGTCAATTTTTAGCCGAAATAAAGAAATGAAAACGACGGTTTAATTTGAAACAGCCAAAAACTTCTGCAAGCCCAGCACATAACAGAAGGGCAGGTTTGATTACACGAAACTTCGTTTTTAAACCTGCCCCTACATCACCTCAACGATACAGGTAAATCCAAAATTTCCTTTAAAATTATCGCTTCCCTCAGCTTTTCTTTGTTGAGAGAAGCGATAAAATTCTGCGCATTAGCCGCAGGTTTTTGTTCTTGCGGCTCCGGTTGCGCTTCAAAAATGGGGTTTAATGGTCTTTTCTTGCCCATTTTTACTTAATTTCTTTCTTTTCGGCAGTGCTTTCTTTAGCGATTGACGCGCGCATACCTGTGTCTGCTTCAATGTTTTTAATCTTTTGATAATCCATAATTCCAAGATTACCCGTTCTGAAAGCGTTCGCTATTGCCGACGGAATTTCCGCTTCTTTTTCAACAACCAAAGCGCGCATTTCTTGGACTTTCGCCAACATTTCCTGCTCTTTTGCGTAAGCCATTGCGCGACGTTCTTCAGCTTTTGCCTGTGCGATTTTTTTGTCTGCCTCCGCTCTGTCGGTTTCCAGAATTGCGCCGATGTTTTTACCGACGTCCACGTCTGCAATGTCTATTGACAAAATTTCGTAAGCAGTTCCGCTGTCAAGTCCCTTTTGAAGAACGCGTTTTGATATTGAATCGGGGTTTTCGAGAACTTGTTTGTGCGAATCCGCAGAGCCGATAGTGCTTACAATTCCCTCTCCCACGCGCGCCAAAATCGTTTCTTCGCCCGCGCCGCCGACAAGTCTGTCGATATTTGCGCGAACAGTTACGCGAGTTAAAGCCATAAGCTGAATACCGTCTTTTGCCACGGCGCTGACTTTCGGCGTTTCGATAACTTTCGGATTTACGCTCATCTGAACTGCTTCAAGAACGTTTCTTCCCGCGAGGTCAATAGCGGTTGCTCTTTCAAAAGTAAGGGGAATGCCCGCTTTACTTGCCGCAACCAACGCCTGAATTACGCGAATTACGTTTCCGCCAGCCAAATAGTGCGCTTCCAATTGGTCGCTCGTTATCTGCAAATTCGCTTTTGTCGCAGTAATCATCGCGTCAACGATAAGTTTTGCGGGAACTTTACGAAATCGCATAAATACAATGTTCAAAAGTCCGACGTTCGCACTGCTGACAATTGCCTGAAACCACAAAGCAAAAGGCGAGCCCACAAAAACGATAAACATTATAAACAGAAAAATACCGACGACTAATGTCAGTTGTTCAAATCCTTCCATAATAAAACTCCTCTAAAAATAATTTTTTAATTTTCCACGATAAAATTAGTATTTGCCAAAGTAAATTAACAATAATTGTTAAATATTTAGTTGAAAACATTTTGAAAACTATATTAAATTAAAAAAATCTCTTGATTTTAACAATATTTTACATTTGTTTCAACAATATAAATTCACTGTTTATTATGTTCGCCGCAATTTCTAACAGTTATCAACAAGTATAAAGAAAGAGAAAATATTAAAAATATTAATATTATTTATTTTTTTATATTACTTAAATTTTTTTCGTTTTTCTATTATAAAAAATAGTATTTTCCCACTAAAAATAAGGAGGAGAATGATGACGGAAAAAGAAATTAATCAGTATATGGCTGAACAGGAAGAAATCTCAAAGGAGATTTTTAAGGCAAAAGGTGCGAGATACATTAAAAGCGGCAAAACAAAAGCTGTCGGAATTATTGATGATAAAAATCAGGTAGTAATGCGCTTTTTGGATAGTTTTACGGGAACTGCAGGCGTTAAAGACGGCGGCGGAAACGAAATTGCAGGACATCAGGACGGACTTGGACATATGAATTTAGCTATGACTTGGAAAGTTTTTGAGATGTTAAGCAAAGAATGCGGCATTCCTACACAAAATATTGACGTTGATTTTGAAAAAAATGTGCTTACTGCAAAAACATTGACGCTTTTGGGTAGCGGTATGAAATTCAAATATCTTGGTTCTGATACCGAATTTGTAAAAAAAGGTGAAACATACACAAGCGGCGGAATAGAAATAATTGCGCGTAATATTGCTGTTGGAAGCGTTTTAACTCGTTTTCCATATTTTGAAGAAGGCTCGGATTTGCGAAATTGCGATGGTTTGCCAATGATTGAAACAAGTGTTAAGCACGACAACGCAAACGACCCGATTTTCTTGTGGCAGTATTTTGTACAACAAGGCGTTAATGCTTGCGATTTACAAAAAGCAATGGGTATGACTGCAATCGGAGCGAAATTTTTGACTGAGAAATTTGAAAAGCAAGGACTTAAATTTAAAGACACAAAAATGGAATTCGGATATACGAAAGATGGAAATTTAGTGCTTGGCGATGAGATTTCGACCGGAACAAGTCGTGTTTTTGATGCAAAAGGTAATCAACTTACGGAAAAACAGATTTATGAAGCCGTTATGAGTATTTGACGGTTGCCCAAATAGTATTTTAGTGCGGAAAAAAAGAAAAAAAGGAGAATTTATGTCATTTTCGGTAAATTTTAAGGCATTTAAGGACTTACTGCAAAAAGTGTCCCCTATCGTTCCTACAAGAACACCATACCCTGTTTTATGCAACCTTAAATTTACAACTCAGGGCGGAATGCTTAGAGTTTATGCTACAGATATGGATACGTCGGTTATGGCAAGTATTGCAATAGATAGTCAGGATGAAGCAAAATTTGTTATAAATGCAAGTAAAATATGCAGTTGGACTAACAGCGCGGTTTCGGCAAGTGATGACGACCAAGACGTAGTAATTGAGGTCAGCGACAGCAATATAATTTTAATCCGCGGAAAATCCAAGTCCGCTTTTGCCTGCGTTGATGTAAACGATTATCCGGAATTTGTAAGTTTTGATAAAAACAAAAGTTATACGCTTCCTGCGGATAAACTTAAATATTTGTCATCGAAAGTCGCTCCGTTTGCGGCGACAAAAGACCCATCGCGAAATCGTGGCGCTTTAGAAGGTATTAACTTTGATTGCACAAGAGACAGATTTACTTGTGTTGCTACCGACGCAAACAGATTAAGTGTTGTGTCTTTTAATTCAGCGCTCGGATTTGACGGTGATGTTTCCGTTATTATTCCTCCTAAGCCGTTGGAATGCGTTGCAAAAATAGTGGAAAGTTTCGGATACGAAAATATTCAGTTCTCATTTTTTGAAAACAGTGTTTCGTTTTTTGCCGATGATTTTGAATTGATAACGAAATTACTCGAAGGACCTTATCCTGATTACAAAAGAGTAATTCCTGCGGAATATAAAAAGCATTTTTCGGTTGACAGACAAAAAATCATTAACCTTCTTAAAATTACTGCAAGTGTTGCCGATAAAACAAATAATTTAACGAAGTTTTACCTCGAAAACGGTGAATTGCGACTTCATTCCGAAGACATAAACACAAACACTAAGAGCGACGAATTTTTAAGCATAGATTACAATGATGAGCCGTTTATAATCGGCTTTAATTCGCTGTTTTTAATTGATGTTCTCTCGGCAATGGATACTCAAAATGTTAAATTTGAGTTTGTTGAGAGAAATATCGGCGCTGTAGTAAGACCGATTTATGCCGAAGACGAAGAAGCAAAAAATATTCTGTTTTTGTTAATGCCTCTCAGAATTAGCGAATAAAAAATCAAACAGGCGACAATCGCTATATGCTTTTAGATAATATTCAACTGATAAATTTCCGTTCTTACAGAGATTTATCGGTTGAATTGCCTAAAGAAGGCTGTCTTTTTTTAGGTGAAAACGGCAGTGGAAAAACCAATTTTTTTGAAGCAATCGGCGTTTGTATAACAGGAAAATCCGTCAGAAGTGCAACATTAAGAGAAATGGTTTTTATAGAAGAACGCGAAGCAAGCGTTTCGGCAAATTTTACGGATTTTAACAGCGAAAAAATCATCCAATCAGTCGGATTTTCAAAGAATAACGATACGTGTATTTCAAAAAACGGTGTAAAACATAAGACGTTTTCTTCGCTTTACGGAAGAAACGGTTTTGTGTATTTTGGCGTTGACGACGTTAAAACAGTAAGGGGTATTCCGCAAGAAAAACGACAATTCATAGATATGACAATAAGTCAAACAAACAGCGAATATTTGCACAATATAATAGAATACAGAAATCTTGTTCGGCAAAGAAATTTTGTAATAAGCACGAATTTTGACAATAATTTAATAGATATTTACGATGAGCAGATTAGTAATGTCGCAATAAAAATTATAAATGAGCGAAAACAATTTTTTACACAGATAAGTCCTTATGTAAGAGAAGTTTATAATAATATTTCAAGTGGAGATTTGGAGATAGATTTGCAATATTTACCTTGTGTAAATTGTGAAACAGAAGACGAATATTATGCAATCCAAAAGCAAAATCTTGCAAAAGACAGAGAATTGAAATATACAAGCGCAGGAATTCACAGAGATAATTTTGAATTTCGTCTGCCTCTGGCGACGGTCGCCTCTCATACAAAGTTAATGAATTTCGGCTCGCAGGGACAATGTAAATCCGCGGCGATTGCACTAAAAGTTGCGGCTGTAGAATATTTATCAAAAGAAAACAAAAAAATTATAATTGTAATAGACGACGCTTTTTCGGACTTGGATATTTCGCGAAAACAGAAATTTTTTGAAATACTTAACAAAAACGGACAAATTTTCATAGCAATTCACAGTTGGAAAGAATTAGATTATTATCCGTTGGAGAATTATTTTGAAGTAAAACACGGAGGTATGAAATCTTGCAAAAAATAGAAATTAAACGAAAAGAAAATCTTGAAAATAAAAGAATTGACAAGTTCATTCCCGCGCTCCTTAAAAAATATGAAAAAGGTGCTTCTGAAAGAACTGTCGATATTTCTGAAATTTATGCCGATGCGGTTGGTGCGGAAATTAGCGCAAAGACGTCTGTTGTTAAGTTTAGAGATGGTAAATTAACGGTGAAAATTTCCGATCCGATATTAAAAGTAGAATTCAAATTTATGGAGGAAGAAATCAAAAAATCGATAAATTCAAGAAAAAACACAAAAGTACTCGTGGAAAAAATTATTTTCAAATAAAATTTTAGAAAAGGAACGATACAATGGATGTTTTTATGGGCGTACTTCCGTCGGCAATTTTGTTTTTCTTCTTTTCTTTTGTTTCTGTTTATCTTATAAGCAGTTCGGGATTAACGCGTTTTTTTATTGACCGTCCCGATAAAAGAAAAGTTCACAGCATAAATATTCCAAGAATTGGCGGATTTTGCATTTTAATCGGGTTTTTTATGACTATAATAATGCTTTTAATTGCTAAAAGCTCGGTTGTTTCGTTTTGGTTTAGCGACCCTGTCGGACTTTCCATAATTATTGCGGCGGTCGGAATTTTTGTCATAGGATTTTTGGATGATACAACATTTTTTGAAGTAAGCGCCTTGCAAAAATTGGCTGTTCAGTTTGTTATTGCGCTTGTTGTGGTCTTTGGTTTTAATCTTTATATAAGCGATTTTAACTTCTTGGGACAAATACATAATTTAGGAATTTTCGGACCTATTTTGACTGTTTTTTGGATAGTCGGCGTAATGAATGCGTTTAATATTATAGACGGAATAGACGGACTTATGGGCAGTTTAACGCTTATAAGTTTAATATTTGCGACCGTGATTTTTCTCCTTGTGGGAGGCGACAGTATTAAATATATGATAATTACAATCCCCATAATGGCTATGATTTTAGCGTTTCTTAAATACAATTATTCGCCTGCTACGATTTTTGCGGGGGATACGGGTTCGCTCTTTTTTGGCTCTATCGCCGCAATTTTGTCGGTAAAAGTGGGAATGCTCGCAAATGAGGGCGTCGAGACATTATCGTTGTTTTATATAGTTGCAATTCCCGTAGTCGAAGTTTTTATTTCAATAATAAGAAGATACGCTTCCGGACAGGCTGAAAACAAGCGGATTATAGACAAAATTAAAATGACAATGATGCCCGATAATCGCCACATGCACCATCGCCTTGTAAATAAGGGATACAGCCACGAAAGAGTGCTGTTTTTCCTTACTACGCTCGCGATTTTATTTGCCTTGTGCAGTGTGGCTTTAACGCTTTTGGAAAGCAAAATCCTTAAAATTATAGTTTTGTTTTATTCGGTTTTTGTAGTTCTGAAAATAATAGATTATCTTAACTACGGAAAGAAAATATTTCATCTGAAAAAGGGCTTTGTTTCCGAAAAATATATAATGATTTTCACAAATAACAGATATTTTGAAGGGTCGATTATTTCGGCTGTTGGCGAAAATTACTTTGTTGAAAAATTTGACACAATAGGGGAAGAATATAAGAAGAAAAATATCGAAAGTTTCGTTATTTACAACGAATGCGATGACTTTATTGAGCGTGATATAAGTAAAATTTACGAAATTCGCGAATTTTTTAATACGGCGGTATTTTTTATATCCACTCGCGAAAATCTTGAAAAATATATTCACATTCTCCAAAACGAGAAAAATGTTTATTCTGTTGAACATCCCTGCGACATTACGATGTTGGTTCATAATATTGAGAAAATTTCGTATTTCGGGAACATAAGTGAAAATACAACAAGTGCAAGCAGAGAAAGCAGTTCCGTAATAGATGAGGAGGGCGAAAATAATGCTTCAAAAAGTTAAAGACCGAAGAAAAACCGTAATTCTTTCAAAAACAAAAGAAATAGAAAACGACCTTTGTATGATTTTAAGTTCGCACGGATATGCGCCTGACCTTGTTTCGACTTTTGAAGACGCGGCAGAGAAGATTATTTACTACAAACCGCCGCTTTTTATAGCGGATATAGAGCTGTTGCCCGAATTTCCCAATCAGATTATGAAACTCTTTCAAAAAGCGCGCAAAACACCCGCATTTTTGATTATAGACAACTCAAAGCACGTGGAAAAACTAAACAGATACGTTGAATTTACCGACGATATTCTGCGCGTTCCTTTTGCCGAAGACAGTATTTACTACAAAATAAAAAAAGCTGTACTTCACAACGAAATTGCGCAAGACAATCAGTATTATTTAGGTATGCTTTTAATGTTGAAACTAATTTCTCCGGTTTTGCTTTTGATAGTTTTGATTATTACTGCGGGTGCGCTGTAAAGATTACAAATTATCAAGAATTTTTTTTAATTCTTCAATAAAAGTCAAAATTTCGGTTTCTGTTGTCTCTGCCGATAAACTTACCCGCATACTTGAAGCGGCGCGATGTTTGTCGTTGAACAGCGCTTTTACCACATAACTTTCTTTTGCTTTTTTTGCCGAGCAGGCAGAAACCGTTGATATATAAATTTCCTTAAGAGATAGCGCGCGAAGGATAGTTTCGGATTTTTGCTTGGGCACACTGAAATTTACTATAAACGGCGATGACGCGAACGGTTTTTCCTCGTTTGCAGGCGTATTTATTTGAATTGCAGGGATTTGCGAAAGATTATCGAGTAGAATTTTTTGCAGTTTTTGCACTTTTTCATATCGTTCTTTTTGCAGTTTTACGGCGATTTTTACTGATTTTGCAAGTGCCGCCGCCGCCGCGGTATTCGATGTTGAAGCACGAAAACCGAATTCTTGATTTCCGCCGTGGAGTTGCGGGTTTATTGTAATGTTTTTTTTGAAAATCAGCGCGCCGATACCCTTGACGCATTCTATTTTATGTCCCGAAAACGAAACAAAATCAATATTGCTGTTTTTTAATGAAACGGGAAGTTTTCCGACGCTTTGTGAAAAATCGCTGTGAAAGAGAGTTTGTTTATTTTTTCGTTTGATGATTTTCGCCATCTCAAAAACATCGTTAACTGAGCCGATTTCGTTGTTTACGTGCATAATTGAGGCGACGGTCGTCTGCCCTATTTTTTTTTCAAAATCTTCAAGAGAAATGACACCGTATTGATTTACAGGTAAAAATTCTACATTAAGTTTCTGTTTTTGTTGCAGAAAAAGTAAGGGCTCAAGAACAGATGCGTGCTCTATATTTGACGAGATAATTTGTTTTTGTAAGTTTGCAAAATTTTTGAGCACCAAATTATTGCTTTCGGTTGCCGAAGACGTAAAAATTAAATTGTATTCGTCTTCTGCATTAAAACTTTCGAGAATATTTTTTCTTGCGTGTGTTAAAACCGCTTCGGCTTTTATTCCGAAATCGTGCATTGAATCGGGATTTGCCCAGAATTTTTCATTTACTTCGTTGAAAATATTCAGCGCTTCCGGACTTGGTTTGGTTGTGGCGGCAAAATCAAGGTAAATCATAATATCAAGCGATTTTCATTTTCCAAATCCAACCCAAGTCGAGCGGACTTTCATTTATGAGTTCGGGCTTTTTCTCCAAAACAGCGTTTACTTCGCAGATTTCGCCGTCTATCGGAGAAATAAGCGGAGAAATTGCTTTAAGCGACTCGACTACACCGACTTCTTCTTCTTTTTTTACCGATTTGCCGATTTCGGGGAGTTGAACGTAAGTTATTTCTCCGAGTATGCTTTGCGCTTGGTTGGTAATTCCTACGGTTGCTGTGTTTCCGTCGATTTTTGTCCAAAAATTTTCGTTAATTCCACTCATTTTTTTATCTCCTTTTTTGTTTTTATGTCTTATTAAATGTGCGCAGGCGTATTTGTACGGGCAGGTTTGAAACCTGCCCCTACCCATTCGTTTTTTACCCCATTATCTCCTTAGGCAAATCAAAAATTACGCCCAATTCTTTTTGACTTGGGGTTAGCGTTAAAATATCCGCGCCGAAATCCGTTATCAGAACAGTATGCTCAAATTGCGCGGAAAGTGAGCCGTCGGCGGTGCGAACTGTCCAGCCGTCTTTTTTGTCGGTGAAGATTTTGCTGTTGCCTGCGTTTATCATCGGTTCGATGGTAAAAGTCATTCCCGGTTGCAAGATTATGTCGCTGCTTTCCGTGTTTCTGTTGTGCATAACTACGGGGTCTTCGTGAAAGTCCATACCTATTCCGTGCCCTGTGTAATCGCGAACTACCGAACATCCGCGCTTGTTTACTATGGGCTCTATAATGTCGCCTATAATCGACAAGGGAAGTCCGGGAGCGATACCTTTCATTGCCGCGATTGCTCCTTCGTATGACGCCATTACGAGGTTTTTTGCCTTATCACTTACGTTTCCTATAAGAAAGGTTTCGTTTTGGTCGCCGAAATAGCCGCCGACGTTTGTTGTAATGTCTAAATTTACAATGTCGCCGTCGAGCAGATATTCTTTGTCGTTGGGAATACCGTGGCAGACAATGCTGTTTCGAGAAATACAGCAGGATTTCGGATATTTGTTGTAATTCAGCGTTGCGGGAATGTGCCCGTGTTCTACAGTATATTTGTAAACAAGACGGTCTATTTCGCCTGTGGAAATTCCAGCCCTTATAAAAGTACGGATATAGTCCATAAGCTCACCGTTAAACTTGCCGGCAATGCGCATTCCTTCGATTTGTTCGGCAGTTTTTAAAATTATATTTCTGCCTTTTTTTTGCTTTCCCTGCCCTGCATTTGCATTTGTCGGCGCTTGCGGCTTGTTTATGCAGCAATGCTTAAATTTTCTTTGGCTTCCGCAAGGGCAAGGGTCGTTTCTTCCTGTCATTAGTTTTGCTTTCCTGCTTTTTTAATCTCTGTTATCAAGCATAATAAATATTGTTGTTGCCGTCAGCAAAGTTGTTGTCAATGTCGAAAGAGCCGCTATAACCAACTGCGGTTGTCTTTCGCGCGGAGGAGGTCCGTCAACCGCAAAAAGGTGTGTTCCCGAATTTATAATGTTTCTGTCTCTCATTCTTCGCACTTCGCGCACTTCTCCGTTTGCTCTTATGGCGTAAATACTCCCTCTTTGACCTGCAAGTGTTAAGCCTCCCGCTCGGTTAATGTAATGTCTTACCGACTGTCCTTCTACAAATCGGACTGCCGTTGGACTGTTTACACTTCCGCCGATAACAACGGTTTTGGGATTTGTTACGGCAATAATACTGTCGCCGTGTTCAAGAACAATACTAACATCTTGTCTTACTCTTCGGTTGTTTCCAAACCACCTTTCAAAGTCAACGGCGACTTGTCCTATATTGTTTTTTGACCTTGTGAAAGTTGTTCCTTCGAGATACGCGCTTTCTCTGAAACCGCCTGCTCTTCTTATTAACTGTACCAAAGTTTCGTCTCTGGAAATTTTTGCATAATGCCCCGGGAAAAGAAATTCACCGCCTAAATAAATTATCTCCTGGTCCTGCACTCTGACATCCTGACGAACAAAAATAACGTCCTGATGTTGCAGTTCGTGCGTGTTGTGTGTAAAAAATCCTGCAGAAATATTTACTCGAGTGGGCGAAGTTCTGTTTCCTTCGTGTTGGTTTTGCGATATTATTCGCGAAATCTCTACGTTTTCGCGAAATGCACCTTTTGTAAATCCGCCTGCCAAAAGCAAAATATCCTGAATAGTCATACCTGCCCGTAAAAAGTATCTGCCCGGTCTTTCAACCATACCAAAAATATCTACGTATTGATGAAATTGTAAATCCCAAATAGAGAATACACGTACAACATCCCATTTTTGCAGAGGTATATCACTTCTTCCGTTTAAGACGTTTTCCATATTGACCGCTAAAATTTGCTTTTCAAAATTTTCATCGGTTCTGATTAAAATTATTCTTTCGCCGAAAAAATCTTCAAGCACTCCACCTGATAAATTCAATAAATCGCTAATTCTCATACCCTCGGAAAATCCCCAAACGCCGGGTCTTTCTACCGCACCTTCAATGCTTACCGTATTATTGACCCTGTCAACAAAGTCAATGGTGAGAAAATCATTGCTTTTCGGGATAGACCTGCTCAGCTCTTCTTCGCTTAAGACATAATTTTGTCTTTGCTGTCCGACGGTTGTTCGTTCTATCGATATATTTTGCGTGTGTGCTTCAGGCAAAAATCCGCCCGCAAATCTTACGAGGTCTGCAAAAGTTTCACCTTCCCGAAGTTCATAGCGACCGGGACGACGAACTGCGCCTGTTATGTGTACATATTTTTCGATGGGATTAAGCAAAATTACGTCGAAGTCGGCAAGCGTTATGGTATCGGTAATTATTCCGTTCAGGAAAAAATTATACAAATCCACAGTATCGACGGCATCTTCACCCGCCGCGCCGCGTCTGCGAATAACAACGTTTCTGAGAGAAGCGTTATTGGTAGGTCCGCCCGCTCGAGCTATGGCGTGTATTACTCCTGCGGTCGATGGGATAAGATGATTTCCCGGTCTTCCTACTTCACCCACAACAATAACACTTTTTTGACGAAGTGTTCCCGTGGTTATTTCAATAAAAGTTGTTGCGTTAGGAGCGCCGTTTCGCACACCCGAATAAATTCTCGAATATCTTTGCAGAAGCATTTGTCTTGCTTCTCTGAGATTTCGTCCAGCCAAAACTACCTGTCCGATACCTGTTGCGTTTATTGTTCCGTTTCTGTCGATGGTATGTCTTTCTGTCGATTGAACTTCGCCCCAAATTTGAATAACAATTTCATCGCCTACTCCCAAAATATAATCGGCATTTACGGGTCCCATATTCAGAGTAAGAAAACGTTCATTGGCAATACGGAAAAAATCACGTCCGAAAGGTCTGAGCGAAGAATTATTCAAAGTTGTTTGGTCTAATCTTTCTCTTGTCAAAAACTCTATTTCAGATTCGTCATAAAGAAGCAACAAGGTATCAAGTGTAGCAGAAATAATCTCAAGACCTAAAGTCTCAAGACTGTCCGTGTCAAAACCTAAATGTCTCATCGTCAAACTATCCAGCAATCTTTCTTCTCGTCGCTGTTCTCTGAGCATTTGGTCAAATCTGTGGGTATCGTCGTCGAGCACAGTGGCTTGGTTGGCAGTAGCCAATAATCTTAAACTGTCCAACTGCTGCGCAGTCAACTGCTGCGCAGTCAACTGCTGCGCAGTCAACAAGATTACAAAAAACAAAGCGACAATAATTTTGTTTCTCAAAATAACTCCTTTTGGAATAATTATTAAATTTTTACAGATAAAAATACGTTTCGCCGCGGGTGTTAAGGGTGTTAAGTTTTGTTATTCCGTATAAAATTTATTGTTTTTCCAAATTGCGGGATTATTATGGTTTGCAAAAAACCAACGAAAAAAACAATAAAAACTTGCATTTTCCATTGGCAAAAAGGTATTTTCTTATGATTATATAAAAAAGGAGTTTCTGTTATGGTAATAGAAAGAAATGCGACCGAATTTATTATTCGTATGCCTGTAATTTCCAGAAATATAGAACGAGTGCAGGAATTAGTTGATTATTTTCGTTATATAGAATTAACTTCGGGATACAGTGTGCCGCAAAATGAAGTAGATGTTTTTGCAAAAGAAATTAACAGAAATTGGCGCAACAAGTATGAAAATTGTAATTGACACAAACTATGATAAATTCAAAACTACGGAAGAAATGTTGAAATTGCTTGAAGATTACGAAAAAAATCCACTCGCATAAAACTGCCATATTCTTCTTCCCCGTCTTAAGGGGACTACCCCTACAAAAGTTCAATTTATTAAAACCGTAGATACCCACCATAGCGCGTACAAATAGTATTTTCTTTACATAAAAAAACAACGGCAATAAAATTGTTCCACGTGGAACAATTATAATATAAGGAACAAACAATGGAATTTGACATCATAGTTATCGGCGCGGGACACGCGGGAGCGGAAGCGGCGTCAGCGGCGGCAAGATTAAACAGCCGTGTTTTACTCATCACGGGCAACATCGAATTTATCGGAGAAATGTCTTGCAACCCTGCAATCGGGGGAGTGGCGAAAGGAAACATCGTTCGCGAAATTGACGCGCTCGGCGGAGTTATGGCGCGCGCCGCAGACCACGCAGGAATACAATTCAGAATGCTCAACAAAAGCAAAGGCGCGGCAGTTTGGGGACCGCGTTGTCAAACGGACAGATTTTTATACAGACAATTTATTCGCGAACATTTGGAACACACATCGAACATTACAATTCTGCAAGATATGGTCGGCGAAATTTTAACAAACGAAAACGGCGCTTGCGGGGTCATAACCGAATGCGGAATTAAAATAAAATCCAAGGCGGTAATTATTACGGCGGGAACTTTTTTAAACGGTGTCGCGCACATCGCAGAAAACAAAATTTCTTGCGGACGTCTCGGCGAATTGGCTTCTACAAAATTGAGCGCAAGCATAAAAAAATTAGGCGTAAAATCGGCGCGGCTAAAAACAGGAACGTCCGCAAGAATTGACAAAGATACCATAGATTTTTCACAGCTCGAAATTCAAAAGGGCGACGAAAATCCGAAGCCTTTTTCGTTCAGCACAGATTTTCCGCTCAACAATTCGGCGGTTTGCTACACGATAAAAACCAATCACGAAACGCACAAAATAATTTTGGACAACATAGACCAATCCCCAATTTACGGAACAACGAAAGCGATAACGGGGGCAGGTCCGAGATATTGCCCGTCAATCGACGATAAAATTATGCGCTTCGGAGAGCGGGACGGACATTTGCTTTTTGTGGAGCCCGAAGGATTAAACAGGCGCGAAATTTACATAAACGGATTTTCGACTTCGCTTCCCGTCGATGTTCAAATAAAAATGCTGCAAAGTTTGCAGGGCTTTTCGGCGGCAAAAATAATTAAGCCCGCGTACGAAATAGAGTACGATTATTTCGACCCAACGCAACTGACATTGTCGCTCGAATCAAAAATAATCCCGAATTTATATTTTGCAGGACAGATAAACGGAACGTCGGGATACGAAGAAGCGGCGGGGCAAGGAATTATCGCAGGAATAAACGCCGCCCTAAAAACGTCCGAAAAATCGCCTTTCGTTTTGCGACGAGACGAAGCATATATCGGCGTTTTGATTGACGACTTGGTTTCCAAAGGAACGCACGAGCCATACCGAATGTTTACCGCGCGCGCGGAGTATCGACTGATTTTGCGACAAGACAACTGCGACGAACGCATAATGCCGATAGCATTTGAGCTTGGACTTGTTTCACGCGAAACATTTGAAGGGCGCCAAAAATCGTGGGAGAAAAAAGAAGAGCTAAAAGAAAAAATCCGCAACACACTCGTTTCGGCGGATAAGTGGAATGCGGCGGGGGCTTCGGCTCCGCTCAGCCACCGGAGTGAGACGGAAACTCGGTCGTTGAGCGAAGCCGAAACGACCAACAAATTTCTTCCAATTAAAGAAAATACCCGCGCTGACAAACTGTTAAAACGTCCGAACATCGAGCTCTCGGACATCGTGTCTAACAGCAATCTTGACGTTTCGGATTACGACGAAGAGGTATGCTTAGCGGCGCAATCCGACATTTTATACGAAGGCTTTGTCCTAAAACAAAAAGAAGCAATTGAAAAAACTTTGCGTTATGAAGACACAAAAATCCCTAACACGCTGAATTTTAACGAGATAGCAGGACTTTCCGCTGAGTCGCGTGAAAAGCTGAACAGACACAGACCGCAAACAATCGGACAAAGTTTAAGAATTTCGGGTATAACTCCCGCAGATGTGTTTGTAATAATAGTATATTTATCTAAGAAAAACGAAAATCTTGAAGAATAATGTTCCACGTGGAACAATTTTAGTTTGGAGAAAAAAGTGAAAGTTATTTGCGTACTTAATCAAAAAGGTGGTGTCGGAAAAACAACAACAGCGGTCAATTTGGCGGCTTGTCTTGCGGGCGCCGAAAAAAGAACGCTTCTTTTGGATATGGACGCTCAAAGAAACGCAACCAGTGGAATTGGCATTGACAAAGACGGCGTGGAAGTTTCGATTTATGATGTGCTTTCAGCAAGCGAAAATGATGACCTGAAAATCACAGATGCAATAATTTCATCGGAACACTTTGAGTATCTTGACGTTCTTCCAGCGAGTATCGACTTGGCGGGAATAGATTTGGAGTGGGCTTCAAAAATAGCTCGTGAAAGAATTTTGAGTACACATTTGGACGAGTTGAGAAAACTTCCGCCAACGGAACAATACGACTACGTTATTATAGACTCTCCTCCTGCGCTCAGTACAATCGTGGTGAATATTTTGACGGCTTCCGATTCGATTTTAATTCCCATTCAATGCGAATATTATGCTTTGGAAGGGCTTACGGAATTGCTTAATACTATAAGAAAAGTGCAGAAAAATCTTAACAAAAATCTTGAAGTAGAAGGCGTTTTGCTCACAATGTACGACAATCGTCTTAATTTGTCAAAGCAAGTTGCCGACGAAGTAAAGACCTTTTTCGGCGACAAGGTTTACGAGTGCGTTGTGCCGAGAAACGTAAAGCTTTCGGAAGCGCCGTCGCACGGAAAACCTATTATAAAATACGATATTATGTCCACTGGTTCTACTGCATATATGGAATTGGCAAAAGAAATCATTAAAAATAATGGTGGAAAAGGCGGTAAAAAATGAGTGGCAGAAAAGCGCTTGGAAAAGGTTTAAGTCAATTATACGGCGAAATAGAAGGACAACTTGCCGACAGTGGCAGTAGTGCGCAAAGCACGGTTTCTATTTCGGCAATTTCGCCAAACCCGTTTCAGCCCAGAATAGATTTTAATGTTGAGCAAATAGAAGAACTTGCAAAAAGCATAAAAGAACAGGGACTTTTACAGCCGATAGTTGTGCGAAAAATTTCGGAACAAAAATACCAGATTGTTTCGGGGGAGAGGCGCTTCAGAGCATTAAAATCGCTTGGAGAAGTTGATGCGCCCGTAATAATCAGAGATGATATTGACGACAAACAAATGCTTGAGCTCGCCTTGGTAGAAAATATCCAGCGCGAAAACCTTAACGAAATTGAAACCGCGCTTTCTTACCAAAAATTGATTGATGATTGCAACTATTCTCATCAGGAGTTGTCTGAGCGGCTTGGAAAAAGCAGGGCGTCGATAACAAACACCTTGCGTCTTCTTAAGCTTCCGGAAGTAATTCAGCAAATGCTTCGCAATCAGCAAATTTCAACAGGACACGCGAAGGCGCTTATAACAGTTGAAAACCCGATTTTACAGCTTGAACTTGCGCAAGAAGTCATAAAAAAGACGCTTTCGGTCAGAGAAATAGAAAAAAAAGTGTCGCAAATGCTTGAAAAAGGAAATTCCGCCGAAAAACTTGCTGAAAATTCATCACAAAGCTCAGCAAAAACAGAAAACGCTTTGACTAATCGATACTCGTCAATTTTGTCGGATATTAAAAAGCGTGGCGGATTTGACTTAAAAGTTATAGAAAAAGATACCGAAAAAGGAAAACTTGAGATAGAATTTAAAAATGTTGAAGAGTTTGAAAAAATAATTGCTTTTTTGAGCAAAGAGAACGGAGAATAGTATATGGGTATAGAAAATAAAAACAGAGTTAAGGGAATAATTATAGTTCGAGAAAGAACGACAGATGCTCCTAAAATGATTAAAA
The DNA here is from genome assembly GCA_009779925.1 of Chitinivibrionia bacterium. Classification (NCBI taxonomy): domain Bacteria; kingdom Pseudomonadati; phylum Fibrobacterota; class Chitinivibrionia; species Chitinivibrionia bacterium. Next base: position 77,143 of record WRAZ01000002.1, on the reverse strand, counting down.
TAAACGGCTTTTTGGTTTTTCTTATTAAGACGGCTGTTATTTTTATACTTATTTCGGCGGCAATATTGGCGGCTAGCTGGTCGTTTGTTTTTCAACGTTTAACAGATTATCACGATATGCGAGTTAAAACCGATTCGCTTATTTTGCATTCGCAACAAATAGATTCGCTTAAACTCAATATTGTGCGGATAAATCGCTATTTGGAATACTTCAGAATGGTTTCGAATATTGAAGGCAGAAACGGAACGCCTCCTACAATAGACGACTTTTTGAGAGATACGGCGCTTGTTGTGTCGCAAGAATTTATCGATGCACAACAGCAATTCAGAAGCATTCCGAAAATCCGCCCTGTTACGGGGATAATAAGCAGAGGGTTTGACCCCACCATTCCGCACAAGGCTATTGACTTTGCCGCGCCGCGCGGAACACCTGTTCGAGCAACTGCGGACGGTGTGGTAAGTCAGGTGTTTTTTGACCTTGATATGGGGCACGTCGTTATGATAACGCATAGTTATGGCTATGAAACGCTCTATGCTCACTGCGAAAAAATATTGGTTTCGGTAGGGCAAACAGTTGTTCAAGGGCAAACTATAGCTCTTGTCGGAAACACAGGAAGAGCAACAAGAGGATACCATTTGCATTACGAAGTATTAAGAAATGGGCAACAAATAGACCCGAAAACATTATTTTTATGAAAAAAATCGGAAAGGAGATAATTTATTATGGGTATGGAAAAGGGTAGCGGAAGCATCACTCTGCTTGGGGCGGGAGCGTCTTTCGAGGGAAAAATCAAAACGCCGCATACAGTCCAAATTTACGGAAAGTTTAACGGCGAAATTCAAACGAACGATTCAATTACAATTGGTCGTGATGGGGTTGTGGTTGCGGATATTATTGCAAAATCCGCACAGGTTGGCGGCAAAGTTCACGGGAATATCACTTGCAAAGACCAGATAGAATTGGAAGAACACTCGGAAGTTCGCGGAAACATTACTGCAAAAGAATTGGTTATTAAAAAAGGCGCTGTATTCCACGGGCAATCGTCTATGGTGCAGGGACAACAGGGTACACAAGGGCAACAGGCAGGTGCAAATCAATTGCCGCCGCCCGGCGAAAATTCGGACAAAAAATAAGATATTTTATTTAGTTCAAATCTTTTTTTCGCAAGAGATACATTCCGACAGCCGCGGCAGTAGAAACGTTAAGCGATTCTATTGCCGAGTTGTCAAACGGAACTGTAAAAACAAAGTCAGCCAGTGATTTTAATTTATCGGAAACACCGTTTCCTTCATTTCCGAGCGCGAAGATGATTTTTTCATCTTCCCTTTCGGGCAAATTTTCGTTTGTTCCGTCCAAATCCGCAACTACCAACCGATATTTTTGCTTTTTGAGGACATTTATGCTGTCAAAAATATCCGCCGAAGAAATTATATCCAAATTGCAAAGCGCGCCGCCCGTGGAACGAACAACTTTCGGCGAATAAACATCTGCGCAACCTTGACTTAATATTACTGTTGAAAACCCGAAAGCCGCCGCACTTCGAATAAGCGTGCCGACATTCCCCGGATCTTGAATGTTTTCCAGCATTAAGACCTTGCCGAAAATGGTAGTTAGGTCGATTTTTTGTGCTTTCGGAATTTCGACAACTGCAATAACCCCATTTGGAGTTTTACTATCGGTGATTTTGCCTAAGGTATTGGAATTTATATATCTTACAGGAATTTTCGTTGTTCTCGTAGGGGCAGACCCCTGTGTCTGCCCAAAATCGGCGGCATTCAATGGGCAGACACAGGGGTCTGCCCCTACGGTTAAAATTTCCAGAATTTTCATTTTGTTTGAATTTACAAATTGTTCAACTTGTCGAACGCCCTCAACAATAAACACCGAATGTTCTTTTCGTCCTTTGCTTGTTAAAAGGTCTTGATAGTATTTTATCGGAAGTTCATCTTTCATACCAAATGCACTCCGTTGTCGAGATAAATTATTTGCCCCGTTAGGTTTTCGCAGAAGAGTAAAAATTCTATTGACCGCGAAATATTTTTATCCGAAATTTCGTTTTTCAGTACTTCTTTGTTTTTTGCAACCGTGTTAGACGGATTTGCTTTTTCTTCAAGCATTCCGAAAGCGACCGCATTTACGCGAATTTGGGGCGCAAAAATCAAAGCCGACTCTTTGGTCGTTTCTTCTAAAAAACGCTTTGAAACGCGATAATTTTGATAGTTTTCATTAAACCTGTAAATATTGCCGTCGAGAATGTTTATTATATTTCCCTTTTTTACAATTTCAGCATATTTTTGACTTAAAATTAACGGGGTAAAACCATTTATTTGCATTGTTTTTTGTAAGTTGTCGGTATCTTTAAGATTTCCTTTTTCAAAAATCGCCGCGCAATTAACCAAACAGCAAAGATTTTCTTTGTGTTTGTCTATAATTTCGTATATTTCAGGCAGTTGTGCAGGGAAGTTTGCTTTGATTGCGGTAATGCGGTTTGTAAACGTAGGGACAGGTTTTAAACCTGCCCTTACAGAAATGTCCTCGTTCGTATTATAATGCGCAATAACATCAAAGCCCAAATCCGAAAAGATTTTTACTAATTTCAGACCGATTTTTCCGCTTGCTCCTGTGATGAGGACGGTTTTGTTTTTCTCAATATTTCTCGTCTGCGAACTCAACCCAACCGCCTGCTTTTACCAATGCTTCGTCGAATTTGCTCAAACCGAATGGAATAACAAGTTTTCCGTTGAATGTTAGTTTGTGATTTTCCATATCGACGACGCATTCAACCGTTTCATTCGACAATGCAAAAATTTTGTCGATTTCGGTTTTCGGCAATTCTATGGCGAGCATTCCGCCGTTGAACATATTTTGACGGAAAATACGTGCAAAGTTTTCGGCGATTACTACATAAATATCGTTTACTTCAAATGCCCAAGGAGCGTGTTCGCGAGAACTTCCGCAACCGAAATTTGCTCTTGAAACTACAACCTTTGCAAGTTTAAGCGGCTCGCCTTTTGGGTCGAAGCCCGCGAGTTTTAAATCTTCGAGCAAATACGGTTTAAGTGCTTCTTTTGCCACTTCCGTCAGGTATTTTGCGGGAATTATTTCGTCCGTGTTAATGTCGCTTCTGTCCAAAAACAAAACTTGTCCGCCGAAGTTTTTCATATAAAATCCTTTCAAATTGTTAATTTTGCGGGTAAAATACTATATGGGCGACGGTAATCGGTCATATATTTCTTCTTTTTCTCAACAAATTCGGCGTATAGCCAATATATTATCTTAAAAATATCGTAAAAAAGCAAAACAGATAATATATTGGCTATTAAAATATAAACAGTTATGTACAGAAAAACCACAAAAATTATCTTTCTCTTTTCTCCTCTTGACAAATTCGAGGTGCAGATAATATATTAGCTGAAAAATCTTAAAAATAAAGGAAATAGTGAATATGTTAGCTGTTAAAATGGGAATAGCTCAGCGTGTAAGACAGCGTCGTAAGGAACAAAAACTGTCGCAACAAAAACTTGCCGAAATATCACGCGTATCTTTGGGGTCGCTAAAAAGATTTGAAAGGAAAGGCGAAATATCGCTGAAATCGTTATTGAAAATTGCCTTTGCTCTCGGTTATGAACACGGGTTTGTCGAGCTGTTTGACAAAAAACCTTTGTCGCTCAACGAGGTGGTAAACGAATTTAACGAATTGAAGTCAGAACTGCTACAGCGAGCCGAGCAACGAAAAGAATTTGTGAACGCACGGCGGAAATAAGCAATCCCAATCGATACAGCAGTTGTTAAATCAAATTTTATATTATCGTTTTAGTTTTTTCGCAAGTTTCCCGACCAAATCCGTGATTTTCAAAATGCCGAAAGCATTAAGCAATACCATCGCCAAGATTACCGCAGGGGTTGATACAAAGAAAACCTGCAAAATTCTCGGCAAAGAAAAACCACCGATAAGGTGCATAACAAAAAACTGCGTGCCGATAACAATCCCGCCAATTACGACGGCAAGAAGAATAGGCTTAAGCGCAGAAAGCAATTTTGATTGCGGATAAAATACATACCATCTCCAAACAATCAAGAACGTGGCAATAATCGAAAAAATGCTTGTTGCCGCCGAAATACCCGTAATTCCCCACATCTCGCTCAAAATTTTGTAGAACGGCAGGGACAAAACAAGCGAAATTGTTGAGATTATAAGCGGTGTTTTGGTGTCTTTTGCGGCATAGAAAAGCCGTTGTAAAATGATTGCCGCCGACAAAAAGAATATCCCCGGAAGATAACCGATAAGCGCCCTTGAAGTAAGCGCGACCGACTGCTCGTCAAATGCGCCGCGTCCGAACAGTATAGAGATAATATTGCCCGAAATCGGGTAAATTGCCGCTGAGATTATTATTATTATTGCCGCGGTTTTCACGAAAATCGGGATTAGTATTTTCTCCATTTCGTCGTATTTTTTTTCGTTTGCTTTTTCGGACAAGAACGGGAAAATCGGCGCGGCTATTGAACTTGCGAAAAGTCCTACCACTATCATCATTATTCGGTAGGCGTAGTTTAGGGCTACTATTGCGCCTTGTCCGTCGTCTATCCGCGAGCCGAAAAAGCGGAAAGTGAATTCGTTTGAAAATGTTATTCCGAGCCCAAGCATCAGCGGAAGAGTGTTTAAGAACCATTGTCTGAAATCTTTGTCGCGCAGGTCGATTACGGGTGAATATTTTACGGAAAAACGCTTTGCTCCGAAAAACTGTAAGACCGCGTGTCCGACAAATGCGCCGAAAAATACTCCCCACGAAAACCCCGCAATTCCAATAAATCGGAAGAATACAAGCCCGAAAACGACGATTGACGTATTGTAAATTATTGGTGCGAGCGCGGCGAATTTGTAGTTTTTGTTTGCTTGCTGAATACCGATAAAAATCGTTCCCCAAAAGAAAAACAGCTGAGCGGGCAACACAATCCGCGTGAGCCGAACGGTTAAATCAAAAATGTGCGGGTTGTTAGTTATAGTATCACCTGCAAGAACGCTGACTAAAAACGGCGCGGCAAAAAAGCAGACAGTTAAAACAACGGCAAAAATCAGTGTTCCTACAGTAAAAACATTAGAGAAAAACCGACTTTGCTTTTCGGGATTATTTGCCAAACCTTGAAAAATCGGGATAAATGCGATAGAAAGCGCGCTTCCCGCCAAAATCGAATTTACCAAATCGGGCAGAATAAATGCGAATGTATAAGCGTCGCCCTCGCTCGATGTTCCGACTTTCGCCGCAAAAACAACGACAAGCAAAAATCCCAATAATTTGCTCAGTGCATTGGATGAAAATACGGTCAAAATCGCCGAAAAAGTTGTTTGTTGCTTTGTTTTCATAGCGCAAAAATACTATATTGCAAATATAAAAAAATGTAAAAATTAGATGAATTAAGTAAAATACACAAAAACAACTTGACAAATATAAAAAAAATTTAGTATATTGTCTTTTGTGGGGTTATTACAAAATAACAAAGAAAAGGACAGGAAAGAAATGCAAGAAACACACCAAAAAACCTCTAAACACTTGATGCCTCAACTATATAATAACGGGGTGGACGAATATTTATGTTAATACAATATACACATATACTTTTTGCCTCAGTGGTAATTTTGGCGCTTATCGGTGCGTTGTTGTTTCTTTTGTTGAAAGACGCGCAAAGAAAAGTAAAAAAAGAACAAATGGAAAACAGCTTTATAAAATCTTTTATAGAAAACTCTCCTTACATTATAAATGTATGGACTTCCGACATCAGATTGGTGCAAACAAGCCAACAGGCGGTAAAAATGTTCGGGCTTAAAAATCAGCAGGAATATTTGGACAGATTTGCCGAACTTTCGCCTCAATGTCAGCCTTGTGGAACGTCTTCCATTGAAAAAGCCGTTGCTCTCGTTAAAAAAGCGTTTTCTACAGGTAGTGCCCAATTTGAATGGTTGCACCAAGACCTTAACGGAAATCTTATTCCCACAGAGATTTTTTTGTTGAGATTTGAAGACAGCGAAGGTTTAAAAGTTCTTGCTACAACAACAGATTTGCGTAATATATTTTCCGCCCAAAAGAAAGAGCAGGAAGCTGTAGCGTCAAGTCAGATTGCAACGGACGCAAACCACGCAAAAACCCGCTTTTTGGAAAGAATGAGCCACGAAATCCGCACGCCGCTGAACTCTGTTTTAGGTATTACCGAGACCCAACTGCAAAAAAATCACTCTCCCGAAATCGAAAAAGCATTTTTGCGTATTCATAATTCGTCGTCCTTGTTGCTTGCAATTATTAACGATATTCTTGATTTGGGTAAGATAGAATCGGGAAAAAAGGCTACAGCTTTCAATGCCTACGAATTGACAAGCATTATAGTGGATACATTGCAGTTGCATCTTGTATGTATCGGCGACAAAAATATCGAATTCAAGTTGGAATTGGATGAACAACTGCCGCTTCGTTTGCTTGGCGACGAAGTCAGCATTAAGCAAATTTTGAATAACCTGCTTTCTAATGCGATTAAATATACGGATAGCGGTGAAATTCGGTTGTCTGTAGGTATTGAGCAAAAAGATTATGACGACTTTTCTTTCGACGATATTATGTTGATTTTTACCGTGCAGGATACAGGTCAAGGTATGACGGAAGAAGAGGTGGAGGCTTTATTTGAAGAGTATAACAGATATAAAACAGACGAAGCAAAAAGCATTAAAGGCACGGGCTTGGGAATGAACATCGTTTGGCAGTTGGTTAATATTGTGGGCGGTCGCATAGAAGTAAAAAGCGAGCTCGGCGTCGGCAGTACGTTTTCTGTTTATATACCGCAAATCCCTCAAGGAACGGATGTTTTTGGCAAGAAAAACATAGAAAACCTGCAAAATCTTGAAAATTTGCAAAACTCTTTAAGAATGGTTAATAAAATTAAACGCGAATTTATGCCGTATGGACGAGTTTTGGTAGTCGATGACGTAGAATCGAACATTGAAGTAATAAAAGATTTTTTAATGCCTTACAGAATAGACACGGATACCGTAAATTGCGGAGAAGCGGCTGTCCGGAAAGTCAAAGACGGCAATGTTTACGACATTATATTTATGGACCACAAAATGCCCGAAATGGACGGAATTGAAGCCACAAAAATAATACGTGAACTTGGCTACGAACAACCGATAATAGCTTTGACGGCAAACGTTTTTGCGGGGGTCGTAGAAATGCTTTTAAGCAACGGTTTTACGGAATACTTGTCAAAGCCGATCGACTTATTAAGGCTTGATGCGTTTTTGAACAAGTTTATACGAGACAAACAACCCAAAGACGTTCTCGAAAAAGCAAATCTGCAAATGTCGCTGGAAAATGACGGCGATGTCGAAAAAACCGAAGAAAATTCCAATATAAAAGATAAAATAATGAACGCCTTTTTAAGGGACGCTCAAAGGTCTATTTCGGCATTGGAATTGTTTTGCGACTCATCCGAAATAGACGATAAAGCGATGAAAAACTTTATTGTACACACTCATTCAATGAAAAGCGCCTTTAACAATATAGAGCGTAGCGATCTTTCTGCTGTTGCCGCCGAACTTGAAGAAGCAGGCTATGAAAACAATATCAAAAAAATAAACGAGCAAACGCCGCTGTTTTTGGAACAATTAAAAGAAATCGTCAAAGAAAACCGACCTAAGTAAAAAAATTATACCATTTTGTGTTGATATATATTATTTTACTGGCGGATACGCACTAATTATATTAACTTTAATGGATTAGGATAGGTGAATTTATGTTAAAAAATGTAAACCCTAGTACAACAAGTGAATGGAGCTCTTTGGGCAAAAGAGCATTAAGTGGCGAAGGCAAAAATCTAAAAAAATTGTTTGCTGACGACAAAAATCGATTTGAAAAGTTTTCTCGAATGTTTGGCGACGATTTATTTGTCGATTTTTCGAAAAATCTTATTACAGACGAAATCTTTAATGACCTTATTTCGCTTGCCGGAACGTGCGATGTTCACGGGGCGGCAAAAGCAATGTTTTGCGGCGAAAAAATCAACATTACCGAAAATCGCGCGGTTTTGCACACAGCCCTGCGAAACAGAGGGCAAAACGCAGTGTTTACCGACGGAAAAGACGTAATGCCCGATGTGAGAAAAGTTCTCGCGCAAATGAAAGCGTTTTGCGGCGAAATACACAGCAAAAAATGGCTCGGCTACACAGGAAAACCGATTGACACTATTGTAAATATCGGTATCGGCGGCAGTGATTTGGGTCCCGTAATGGTTAGCGAAGCGCTGAAACCGTATTGGGTGGATGGGATAAACTCGTATTTTGTGTCGAACGTGGACGGAACGCACATCGTAGAAACGCTGAAAAAGTGCAATGCCGAAACAACACTCTTTTTGATTGCTTCCAAAACATTTACAACCCAAGAAACAATGACAAACGCCAACACCGCGCGCGACTGGTTTTTGAAAAATTCAAAAGACGAAGCTCAGATAGCAAAACATTTTGCCGCGCTCTCCACTAACGAAAAAGCGGTTTCAGCTTTCGGAATAGACACAAAAAATATGTTTGAATTTTGGGATTGGGTGGGAGGACGCTACTCGCTTTGGTCTGCAATAGGACTTTCGATAGCGCTTACAATAGGCTATGAAAACTTTGAAAAATTGCTTGAAGGAGCATACGAAACCGACCAACACTTTTTATCGGCGGACTTAAAAGACAATATCCCCGTAATTTTGGCAATGATAGGAATTTGGTACAACAATTTCCTGAACGCGCAAAGCGAAGCGATTTTGCCCTACGATCAATATTTGCACAGATTTGCGGCGTATTTTCAGCAAGGAAATATGGAAAGCAACGGCAAAAAGTGTGATAGAGACGGCAAAAAAGTCGATTACGAAACAGGTCCGATTATTTGGGGCGAGCCGGGAACAAACGGTCAGCACGCGTTTTATCAGTTAATTCACCAAGGAACAAAACTTATTCCGAGCGATTTTATAGCGCCGGCAATAAGCCAAAATCCCACAGGCGACCATCACGTAAAACTTTTGTCGAACTTTTTTGCACAAACAGAGGCAATGGCATTCGGAAAAACAAAAGAACAGGTTATCGAAGAATTTGAAAAAGCGGGCAAAACACCAGCCGAATATGAAAAATTAGTGCCTTTCAAGGTTTTCGACGGCGATATTCCGACAAATTCAATTCTGCTCAAAAAAATAACGCCGAAAACCCTCGGAAAACTGATAGCGATTTACGAGCATAAAATCTTTGTTCAGGGAATAGTTTTCAATATTTTCAGTTTTGACCAATGGGGCGTGGAACTCGGTAAACAATTGGCAAATAAAATATTGCCCGAATTAAACGGTAGCGAAAAAATTAATACACACGATGGTTCTACTAATGGGCTGATTAACTTGTGGAAAACTTGGAAATAAAGGAGGTTGTTAAAAATGATGGTAAAAACAATGGGCGGACGCGGACTTACAAAGATCGGCGTATTTTATGACGGAAACTACTTTTTGCACGTAAGTAATTATTATAAATATTCGCACGAAAGAAAATCACGTTTGAGTGTTGCGGGACTTCACAGATTTCTTCGCAGCCACGCGGCATTTTTGTGCGATACGGATGACCATTTGTGTCATATTGTGGATGCGCATTATTTCAGAGGCAGAGTGAACGCTTTTGAAAGCAGAAACGCCGAAAATGGCAGTGAAATTCTCTATTATGAGCGACTTTTCGACGATATGTTGCACGCCGAAGGGATTACGACGCATTATCTTCCCGTAAGAATTGAGCAGGACGGCAGTAAGCACGAAAAAGGCATAGACGTTTTGCTCGCTCTGGAGGCGTTTGAATTGGCGTTTTACAAGAGATTTGACATATTGGTAATCATTGCATCAGACGGCGATTATGTGCCGCTTGTACGCAAATTAAACGCTTTGGGCATTCGGGTAATGGTTTTGTCGTGGGATTTTGAATACGTTAACTCTGCAGGCAAAAACAGCATAACGCGGACTTCGCAAGCGCTTTTGGAAGAAGCGGCATACCCTGTCGCAATGCACGAAATAATCGACAACCGCATAAAAAGAAACGACCCTATAATAAACGGACTTTTCACGGCAACCCGCGAAAATGCCGAGCATATAAAGGGCGCTTTTGCTGACGCAAAGCCGCAAACTCCGACAAGTTTTGTCGGCGGACAGGAAAATGCAAGCGCATCGCGCCCGAGTATTGCGGAACCGCTTACGTCTGCAACATTTGAGCCGTCCTTAAAAGTGAGCACAATTAAAGCGGTTAAGGATAGTTTCGGCTTTATTAACAATGAGCCGCAGGACGCGTTTTTCCATTGCTCAAGCGTTATAGGTTGCGATTTTTCGCAGTTGCAGGTAGGCGATACTATAGAGTTCTTGGAAACGTTCAACGACGGTAAATACGTAGCCAAAGACGTTAAACCGGTTGAACCAAACGGAAATATCGCGTAATTTTCGGATTAAAATCTGTTTCAAATAAAAAAATCGGGACAGTTTTATGCCCCGATTTTTTTATTTTAGAAAGGAGGTGCCACCTCACGGGATCGAACCGTAGACACAAGGATTTTCAGTCCTTTGCTCTACCAACTGAGCTAAGGTGGCAAACATTTTTTTAACTAAATGCGAGAGGAATATAATTTTTCGCAACGACAAAAGTCAAGTATCTTCAAAAATTTTTAGATTTTCCATATTTATAGGTTTTGGTTTTATATTTGCGAAAAGCGGTTTTTCGGATAATTTTGCAAATACGGCGCTTTCGCAGATGTCAATTCTTGAGAAAATATTGAGGTCGGAAAAGTTAGAAATAATCGCTTCAATGTCGCTTGCTGACTTAATTCCCATATCCGACAAAACAAATTCGGCGAGGGAACCGTAGATTGTAGCGGCTGTTGTTGTCGCTATTTCTACTATTTGCCGCGCCGAGAAGTCGCCTTCCTGCTTAATATTGATTTTTTCAAGGATACTGAATATCATATAGACAAATTCGTATGCTTTAAGGGTGTATCTCGTGTCTCGCTTTGTATCAATCAAGCGAGCCGAGATAAGCCCTTTGCAATAGTCATCCATTCCTGCGTTTTCCACGGTGCAATAACTCCTTTTTATTGAAGACGTATCATTTGCGCAGGGTTTCTGCCTTCGCGCAATCGACCTGTCCAAGTTCCCGTTAAATCGTCTCTTCTGAACTCAAAAGTATGCTCGCCCGGTCTGACAGTTATGGGAGCGACGCCTGTTCTGCCGACAGAAACTCCGTTATGGAAAATTTCGGCGTTGGACGGCTGAGAATTGAAGAAAATCGTTGCTTCTTGCGCCGCCAAGCGTTCTGCCTCCAAACGTTCGCGCTCTGCCTGTTCACGCGCTAAACGCTCACGTTCCGCTTGCTCGCGCGCCAATCTGTCGCGTTCCGCCTGTTCCCGAGCTACTCTGTCGCGTTCTGCTTGAAGGCGTGCGGCTTCTTCTCTTGCCTGTTGGTCTCTTACGGCTTGCTCACGTGCCAAACGTTCTCTTTCCGCTTGGTCTCTCGCCGCTTGTTCGCGAGCCAGTCTGTCGCGCTCAGCTTGGTCTCTTGCCGCTTGTTCACGCGTTAATCTGTCTCTCTCTGCTTGGTCGCGGGCTGCCTGTTCTCTTGCTTGTTGTTCCCGAGCTAATCTATCGCGTTCTGCTTGCTCCCGAGCCAATCTGTCTCGCTCCTGTTGGTCTCTCGCGGTTTGCTCGCGTGCAAGACGATCTCTTTCCGCTTGGTCGCGTACGGCTTGGTCTCTTGCCATTTGTTCACGCGCTAATCTGTCGCGTTCCGCTACTTCTCTTGCCAAACGTTCTTGTTCCGCTTGTCGCTGTTGTTGTTGATTTTGCTGTGCTTGCGGAGTAGCTTGTTGCTGTGGTTGCGGCGTCGGCTGTTGTTGTGTTTGCTGTCCCGCTCGTCTTTGCAAGCTCACGGTTAAATCTTGCAGGGCGCCGCCGTTATTGTTAATACGCCATTCGTGTTCTCTGTAGCCGTCTAATCTTGCGCGAATAACAACGTTGCCGCGAGGAAAGTCTCTTACAGCAACTGTATGAGGCGTCCTGCCTGAAAAGTTGTCGTTTATGAAAATTTGCGCGCCTGCAGGTTGTGTGGTAATTCGTATTGAGTTTTGCGCTTGTTGTCTTTGCGGTTGTGCTTGCTGTCTTGCGGGAGCCGCAGGCGTTGCAGGTCTTGCCGCGGGTGCAGGTGCGGGCGGCGGTGTCGGTGCAAAGACAGGAACGGGGTCAGGTGTTGGCTCAGGTTCAGGAGCAGGCGCAACGGGAATTTCTGTAGGTACAATTTCTGTTTCGGTTATTATTTCGATATTTTCATTCGGTAAAACTTGCTGTACTTGTGCGTCGTATCTTTGCAAACCTATTTTATTCAGCAACTCGTCGGATAAATTTATGCGTCCTGTAAGCACTCCGCCCAAAATGCCCAATGCAACAATTATCAGCAACAAAATAAGCACAAGAACAACTTTAAGACCGCTTCCTTTTTTACGTTTTTCCTCGTATTCAAAATCGTCGTCATCGTCAAATGCGCTCGGTTTTGGTGCGGGAACAGCTTTCAATGCTATTTCTGCAGGTAGCGGCGACGTTGTCAGCTGTGGTTTCGGCGCAGGCGGCGGTGGTGGAGGCGGTGTCGGTGCGACGTTGCTTGGCTGTTTTTTCGGTTCGGGTTGCGGAATTTCAATGTCCAAGCCTAAGTCTAAGTCTATTTCTTGTATTGGCTCCGACGTCGGTATTGGTGCAGGTGTTGTTTTAGGTTCTTCAATCACGATTTCCTGCTCGACGACAGGGGCGGCTTTCGGCGCTTCTACAGGTATTTCTATGTCTATGTCGGGCATTTCTATGGAAATTTCATCTATTGGCTCTATATCTTGTTCGATTTTTTCCGCAACCATTTCGTCTGCGAGTTCAAAATCTGTTTCGCTTGGTTTGGGGGCGGTCGGTTCTTCAATAAATAAATCATCGAAAGTTTCTTCAAAAATCGCGCTTGCAGTCGGTTCAGGGGTGGTTTTTGCTGTTGGTTCTTCGTCGATAGCTTGTTCGAGTTCTAATTCAAGTCCTGTCTCAAAACTTGGAATTGGTGCAACCTCTGTATCGGGCTCTGTTTCAAATTCGGTATCAAAAGCCTCGCTTTCCGGCACAATATCAGATGTCGGCTTGGGGCTTGGAGTTTGTAAAGTGTTGCTTTGCTTGGGTAAATCTTCGCCTATTGTCAGCGTGTCCGAAAGAATTTGCCTCAAATCCGAGAAGTCGTCTATTTCTTTTTCGACAACGGATGGCGCGATTTCTTCCTTTTGCGGCTCGGTTTTTTGCTGTGTTCCTGCTCTCAGTCCGGGATTTGCTTCCAAAAGGTAATCCGAAAGCGCGTGCAATTCGTCGGGAGAACGAACTATTTTTATTTGTTTGGCAACGCCTGCCCGTGTTAAAATTTCAAAAACTTTATCGTGAGGCGCAACAAGAACAAGCCGCCCGTTGCTTGATAGAAGTAAGCGATTCATTCCGATAAACTTATTTATGGAATCCGAGTAAATATAGTCGAGCGGCGATAAGTCGATCGCAACGAAATGTTTGCCTGATGAAGAAAGCGCTTTAACTTTTACTTCCAACGCGACAGAATCAAGCAGTTCATCGCCGACAAGTTCGGGAAGAAGCACCTGAAATACGCCTGTTTGAGATATTGAAATATTGATAACCCCTCCTTAGATAACCCTTTTTAATTTTAATCTATATTAAATATAAAAAAAAACCAACGCTAAAAGCAATAAAAAAATTGTTTTTTCTGCGAAATTATTCAATAATCATAGTTTTTTGCCGCAAAACTTCTTTGCATACGCAATAATTGCCGAATTTTTCGCCTGTAAGCGGATTTTTTAAGTCGGCGGCAACGGATTTTACGCCTTCAATCGCAAACTTTCTGAAAAACATTCTTGGGTGCGGAATGGAAAGTTCGGGCAAATCGAGCGTAATTTCGTCGAACAGTAAAATGTCGATGTCGGCAGTGCGCGGCGCTTTGTCGTTTTTTGATTTTCGTCCAAGTTTTTTCTCGATTTTCTGCGTTTCTTCCAAAAGCGCGGTCGGCGAAAATTCGGTTTCGATACGTACGGTTTTGTTGTAGTAGTTTTGTTGCACGTCTTTTACATCGACGGGCGCACTTTCGTAAAGCGGCGAGCAAATAATTGGCTTTGTGCTTATTTTTTGCAATTCTTCTTCCATCAATTTTATATTCGCCGCTCTGTCGCCGACGTTTGTTCCCAAACTTAAAACTGCAACGCTCATAATTTACCTTTGCTCTCGATAATTTGTCATTTTTTCTCTCAGTATCTCTAAAATATGCTTTTTTGCTTCGGTAATATTTCGTCCGCTTATCAAATTTTGGTTTTCGTGCCAAATACGCCAACCTAAAGCTTCATTGTCTGTAAGCAAATGCAGATTTTCTATGTTTCTGTCAACAAAACGCCTTAATTTTTCTGCCGTTTTACTATCCGCCAAAATAACAAATTCGTCAATTTGTCGCTCTCGCATGTAATAAAAACCGTCGGGAATATCGCCCCAATTCCAATCAAAGCGATTGTCAAGAATAATCGCAGGGAGGCGGCGAATTTCAAATCTTTGCAAAAGTTCTTGGGCGCGGGGAGAGGAAATATCGAGCGTATCGATTTCTACTTTCAAAAAATCCGTCAAAGTGTTTTCGAGGACAGAGCCTACCGACAAATTCGGTGTTTTGCGCGGAGGAAGGATAAGTTTTACATTTGCCGCCTCAAAAATGCCGAAACAATCCATATTGTCCGTTTGACGGCACAATTTTCTGATAAGATTTTTTGGCGAAATCGATATCTTTTCATTATCCACAACGAAGCTCGGGCAAGAATTTATGCCAAATGTCAAAGCTCTTTTATAATTTTGCACAAGAAGTTTTTCGCCTCTTTCGCGGCTCCATTTCTCAAAAATTTCGGATGTTAGTCCAATGCTTTCTGCGATTTTTTGGTAGTCGCCGTCAGATACTGTCGCCAAAAACAAGAAATCCCCAAATCTTTCGGGAAGCAAATCCTGAACGGCAAGCCAAGTTTTTTCGTCCAATAGAGAACCGTCGGGCAGGGCAGGGGAAACTTTGCTCGTAGTTTCGTTGTAATCTCCTGCAAATCTTATAGTTATGTTGAATTTAGCGTCAGAAAAAAGCGGTAAAAAATCTTTTATTGCTATTTTAGAGAAAGGGCAACCGCTCATAGAAAAAATTTCTATGGAAATTGGGCTAACTTCCTGAAATTTATTGTCATTAGCCAATGATGCGTGTGTGAGAATTAAGATGAAAATAAAAAACGCTGTTTTTTTCATTGTTCTTCAACCAATCGCCAATGACCGCTTCTGTTGTTTCCCTCTCGTGTCAAAACACCTTTTCGATTCAGGTTTTTAATGTGTTTTTTTATTGCATCTAATCCTACGTTGAAAGTAGTCGCCAATTCTTCTTTTGTGATAGAATTTTTTTCGGAAATAGCGTTTAATATACTCTGTTCCATATTAGTGAGCAATGGGGTACTAAATGGGGTACTAAATGGGGTACTAAACGGGGTACTATCGGGGGTAGTATTGGGGGCACTGACCTCTTTTTCTTCCAAATAGTATGTTACCTCAGAATATTCGACAAAAGTTTCAAATTCGACTTTATGTTTCCAAACGAGCATTTTGTCCACGCCAAAGCCTGCGTTTTCGGCGAGTTTTGCCCAGCGAAAAAGGCGCGCTATCGCAGGATTTCGTGGAGCAGACACGGCATTTTTCGATAATTTGGAAATATCCACACAAAATTTTCCCGGATTTTGAAAAACTATTCGATTGCTGAACACCTTTATTGTAGAGTGCATTACGCTGAAATAATCGGCGTGCATAAGCATATTTACAAGTCCTTCGCGCAATGCGTCCAATTGTGTTTCGTCCTCGTATGCAAAACCGTTGTCGCCCATTCTAAAGGGATTGTCGGCGTAGTTTCGCAGGCGTTGAATAAGCACGTTATAGTATTCCCACAAATTTTCTTGTTCCTGAATGCGAAAAGTGTATCGTGTTTCGGCGTTGGCGTAAGAAATTCCGGGGATTTCGAGATAATCAACCCAAAAAGAACTTAATGTTCGCCGCACGGTATCTCCATTGCCGAGCATCAGTAATCCGCCGTAAGTTAATACTCCGTTTTTTGTGATGCCCAACTTTTCGCAAAATTCCGTATCGGGCAAGTCGTTGTAAGGCAATTGTGGGTTTTGGTGCTTAACTCTGTTTCGATACGTTGTAAGCGACCCCGTGCTTAAATCGCCTATTCCCAGCCCCTCAACAGTCAAGTCGGAGCGCACGCCGAACGCCTGATCGCGTAATAAAGCGTTGATTTCTAAGTCGGTTGCACGTTGGTCGCCGCTTCCCGAGCGAATAAATGTGTTCGCTAACGAATTAAAATAAACAGGTTTTTGTTGCGACGACGGAATAAAAAATGCCAAAATGGTTTTACTGTCAATATTATATTTTCTGCACAATGGGTTTATCAATACGTTAAATTTATTTTTGCTACGCAAAGTAGTTGTAAAGTCCTGCTCTGTTTTTTCAGGGTTTTCAACGCCCAAAATTTCAAAGTTTTTTCCTTTTTGCGAAACGCCTAAAACTATCCAACCGCCCGAAGTGTTGGAAAACGCCGATACCGTTTCCCAAACGCTTTTAGGAAGTTCGTTTTTTGCTTCTTTGACTTCAAAATCATCCCATTCGATGTCGGTTAGGCGCTCAAGCAATTCGTTTTTGTTCATATTTTCTCCGTGTTTTCCAAAAGAAAAATATTAAATGCCACAATAAAAAAGAAATTTCTCCTTTTTTATAAAGGAAAATAGTATTTTCCCCATACCACAAAAACGGCTTTATGGAAATACCCATAAATAAAGTATTCTCATAAATCCATTGGCTCTTTATTTTTTGATTTCTCGATAAGAGAAAAAGAAACAAACTTCCTTTATGGTTGTTCTGTCTATTTTTTCTCTTATCAAGCACACCTTGTTTGTTAATGGGTATGGTCGTTTTTGTGGTAAATTATGATTATGGGCAGAACAGCCATTCAGAATTTACTGTATGCTTTTTCTTTTCCATAACTGTAAATTATAGGCTTAATTAGGCAACAAGCAATGGTGCTTTTTGTGATAAATTTTATTAGGAGGAACAATGATAGTAAAAAAAAGAGGTTTTTTGTGCTTTATGTTGGCTTTGTCGGTGTGTTTGTATGCGGCAGACTTGGAAAATGAAACAGAAAACGAAAACTCGCAAGCGAGGCAAAGAGAGGAATTCACCTCTGTGTTCAGAACGTCTGATACTTTAATCAATGCTAATGTGGTATCAAGGCAACGATACCTGAATATGGGATTTTTTGTGTCGTCGCCAAGTTATATGGGCGGCTCTGCGGCAAGTGTTGCAGGCTTTGGGTTTGGAAGAATAAATGAGAAAAATTTCTTTGCGGGCGCTGAATTTTACGGTTTGCCGAGGTCTGCCGGTGCAGGGCTTAATTTGGGACAAAGGATACAGTCGCACGATTGGTTTCAAATGATTGTCGGCGGACATTTAGGTTTTTTGTGGCACGTATCCGAGGATTATTACAAATACACATCGGATCGTTTCGGGCGGCGCTATGGCTATATTACCAATGATATATATTTTAATTTGGGAACAGGTCCTTTTTCTAAGTTTCTTTTTGGCAAAGGCAAAAATTGGGGTGAAGTATCTCAAAAATTACTAATCGGATTTGGCGGCGATATTGATTATGAGGGCGGACGTTCGGTATTGTATCAAACAAGTCTTGCTTATACGCGCTTGATTATGAAAAGAAGATTGGAATTGCGATAAAATTGTTTTAAAATTTAGCAGTCCTCTTAAACGAGGGCTGCTCTGCCAAAACCATATTTTTATTATTTAACCAACTTCTCTTTCCAATTCTCAGAAAAACCGATATGTTTCAAATTTATGTCGTTTTTATAGATGTTTAGTAAATTTTCTATGCCGCTGAAAATTTCGTCGTTCCATTTGTCTTTATCATAATAAAGTGCCTTTAACGCGCACACAGCCCCAAACAAACTTCTTTCACTCGTTTTATCTACTTCCGACAAATTTGCAGGAATTGCCGAAAATTTATGATAATACAATCGCCCGTAATGCGCGCAAATATTTCTTAAGTCCGAACAACAGCGCAACCAACTGCTGACATTGTTGTGAGTTGTCTGAAACATTTTTGTCGCTAATTCTTGCTTGTCGGCAATTTTTAAGCCCGAATAAAAGTATGTAAGCATTCCGAAAGTAAACAATTCTATTAACGCCCATATTGGAAATCTGCCGCCATACTTGTTGTTGTGATGCTTAACTATCAGGCTGTTTTTATGGTTTTCCAAGCAAGTTTTTATCTTTTTTTCAAATATTTCGTGATTATGTTTTTCGTTATAGTTATTTGGATCTAAATATCCTTCTGCTCCATATTTATGAGCAAAATAGTATGATATACGCGTTCTGAAATCTATTTCTATTTCCTCTACGGCAACAAAAACAATCTTTCTCATTTTTCGGTCGAATTCGTATGTTTTGTATATTTTTGAAAAATTTGTATTTTCCTCATAAGAAGTGTAATTATCAGATTTATATGGCAAAAGATAGGCGGATAAACGATAATAATTTATGTGCGAAAGAATATATTCCGCAAACTCATTGTCATCAATTATGCAACTGCGGGATTTTAATATTTCGATTTGCTGTTTTATTGTAGTTTCGGGTTTCATAGTAAGTAGTTCCAAGTGTAAAAATGTCTCCCCCCGACATTATTGCGCCGAAAAATCGGATAACAATAATGAGCAAAGGGGAGTTCTAGTATAAGAAATATAATAAATTTAACAAACAAAAGTCAAGGTTTTTTCTAATTTTGCGCTTTTTCTGTTTCCTCAACACCGCTGATTAACCAAATGTACAGGCAACGCCGACTGTTTTTCTCCGTCGAAGCCGTATTTTATCGGGCGGTTTACTTGGGTGTTTATTATTTCCATATTTTTGCGGATTTCCAAAACCACTTCGTTCAACAAAATTTGGTTTACGCGCGTGTTTTCAAAGTTTTGAAGCGATTTTTCCTTTAATTGTTTATGGAGTTCCTGTATCCCCAAAATCTCCTCTTTTGGAAAATCGTCTATAAAAGAACTTATGCGTTTTAAGCGATTTTTGTCGTTTATGTAAGGGCTGAGCAGTTCTATCCTGTCGCGCTCAAGCGTATCCATCTGCTCGACGATTTGGTCGATTTCTCCCGAAAGCGTTCTTACGTTCACGACGTTTTGTCCTTTAATCGCGACAAGCATTTGTTCGTTCATTTTCGTCAATTGGTCTTGAAGATTTATTTGGTTGCCCATTATTGACTTGAATTTTTTTACTACGTCTTTATCCATTTTACCCTCCCTGTGTTTCTGTGTCTGTGTTTGAAACTGCGTTATTTTGCGCTACTTTTCCCATTATTCTTGCAACATAATTTTGCGTTTCTCTGAAAGGCGGAACTCCGCCAAATCTTTGAACGTTTCCCGGTCCCGCATTGTAGGCAGCCAAAGCCAATTTTAAGTCGCCGCCGAACCTGTTGAGCATTTCTCTTAAATATCTTGTTCCGCCCATTACGTTTTGGACAGGGTCAAATACGTCTTTTACGCCCATATCGCCCGCCGTTCCCGGCATTAATTGCATAAGACCGCTTGCGCCCACCCGCGACACTGCGTTCGGATTTCCGCTTGATTCTGCGTCCATTACCGCCGCTATCAGGAATTTGTCCACTCCGTGCTTTTCGGACGCTTTTGCTATTATGTCGCTCCATTCGCGAACTCTTGGCGCAAACATATCGAAAGAAATTTCGGGTGTTGCCGTTTTGTCTGCGTGCGTTCTTAAATGCTCGAAACTGCGTAGCCCCGTTGCGCCGAATTGAGCCGCTCTGGCGTTATTGTTTTGCGATTTTAATGCGGCAAGCGCCGAAGACGCGTCTAAGTTGTTGTCTAATCGGCTCATTTGGTCTATTATTACTTGGGCAAGCCCTAATTTTCCGTTGCGCACCATTTTGTTGGCAAATTCGCTGTCGAGCATTTCGGTGAAAATTTCTTCTCCCGTGCTTCTTTTGAATAATCCGCTGTCTCCTACGGTTTTGCGCATTTCTTTAACCATCATTTCCGCGAACATTCGCTCAAATTGAACGGCTACTTTTGCAAGTTTGACCGATTCGTCGTTAGAATATCTCGAAAACTGGTTTGCACCTGTTGTTAATGACAACATAAAACACCTCCTTGTGCTATTGGTTTTTGTATGCAATTTTTATGCCAAACCACGAATTTCGGGTGTTTTGTCGGAAATAACATTTATCTTTGCGGAAAATATTGCCTTAAAAGTGTTTTCTTGCCTTTGCGGAAACGGGGGAAGTTTGCGGATTGTATTCCGAAAACTATAGAAAAAATAGAAGTTTGCGGGTTGTATTCCGAAAACAAAATGAGACAGGGCATGCCCTGTCTCTACAAAACAAACGCCAAATCGGTAATTCTTATCCGTCTGCGCCGAAAGGGTCTTTTAAAAAACACCAATCATTGCCGTTGTGGACTAGTAAAGTTAATAACTGCAGACGGTACGCTTTCGCCACAATTATTTATTGCAGTAATTCTGAAATATCTGCTACGTCCTTGCTGTATATATAATTGCGTGCTTGTTTCAATTGTTCCGATGCCTTCTGTTGTTTCTGTTGGAAAGAATAAACCGTTAGGTGTTTCTGACTCGTAAACAAGATATGTTCTTGCTCCCGCTACGGCGTTCCAACTAATAGTAATTGTACGTTGCCCTTCATAAACATCAGTTATTCTTACATTTGTAGGAGCGCTTGGTCTGTTGCCAACACAGCCGACATTGCTTGTTCTCATAAATGTAATGCCTTGACGTGTAAACGTATTGCCTCCGTTGTAAAAAATGTGTGGTATAAGTCCATAACCTTCAAAAAACACAATTCCGTCGCTGTGCCTCCAGTTGAAAGGCAGACCACCGCCATTTGTGCTGTATTCTCCATCTTCTCGTATGCATTCTCCTTGTAGAAACATTAGTCCTGTGTTATCAGAATTAAAAATAAATTCCCAAAGGAAATAACGACACTCATCATTCGACAATAAATTGTCAAGTTGCGCTTTCCAAATTCCGACAATTGAATTATTGCTACCTCCGCCTCCGCCGCCGGGATTGCCGCCGCCGCTGTTAGTTCTGTCTAATCTTTCGCCGTTCACATCGACTACAGCCCCGTTTTGAAAAGTAATTCCGCTTGCAGTCCAAGTATTTCCGCCATCGTTGCTGACTAATACGGTTTCTCCGTTAAGTATGTAGCGAGCAGTGTTTACGACCACTCCGTTTTCGAGTGTGCGAAGTTCTCCGTCTCGCGTAAATTCGTATTTACCGCCCCATACCCCAACAATATTGCCGCTTCCGCTACTGTCCGAGCCGCCGCCGCCGTCCGAACACCCCGTAAACACACAAGCGGCAAACGCTACCGCCAACCAAAACATTTTTGTAAACTTCCTCATTCCGAAACCCTCCTTAATTAAGTTGTTAATAATACAGAAACGAAGCGCTTCGGAATATAAAAAAGGCGCACCCCGTTTCCCTATCAATTTCCGTACTGCGAGGTTATCGCCAAACCTATATAGCCAGAAATTTATGAGAAAGGAGCGTGCCTAAAGATAGACACACTCTTTCCCATTTTCTCGCTATTTATTGAATATTGGCGATATTCGCAGTAGAGAAAATGAAAAATTCATTTTTTGTTTCAAAGAACGGGGAGAAAATACTTTTAATTTTTACAGATTTTCGGAATTATTTTGGTTTTGGGGGAAATTATGTGTTTTTGTTCTTTCCACAACAATCGGCAAATGGTATTTTTGTGCCGTATAGAGAGGAAAAAATGATAAAATCGGAAACAAATCGCGTTGAATATAAGGAAAAACTTACAGACGACTTTGAAAAAGAGGCGGTGGCTTTTCTTAATTCCAATGGCGGCGATATTTATATAGGAATTCGCAAAGACGGCGCTATTGCAGGCGTAGCAAATTCCGATTTGCTTCAACTTAAGATTGCCGACCGCCTAAAAGACAATATTCGTCCAAGCATTATGGGCTTGTTTGACATAAAAACCGAAACGCACGACGACAAAACTGTTGTTGTTATAAGTTTTGCAAGCGGAGCGGAAAAACCGTATTCCGTAAAACAAAAAGGATACAGCGAAGCGGGTTGTTTTATACGCGTCGGAAGTTCGTCTCAACCTATGTCGCAAGCAATGATTGATAAATTGTTGGCGAAACGCCATCGCCTTTCTATTGCAAATATGCCGTCTCGCCGTCAAGATTTGGAATTCAAGCAACTAAAACTCTATTACGGCTTAAAAGACAAGCCGTTAAATGACAACTTCGCAAGAACATTGGATTTTTTTACAAAAGACGGCGAGTATAATATGCTGGCGTTTTTATTTGCAGACAACAACAATATTTCCGTTCGACTCGGCAAATATTTCGGAACAGACAAATCGGACTTAATCGAGCGTGAAGACTACAAAGATTGTTGCCTAATTACGGCTATGCAGAAAATGCTCGATAGAATTGATACGGAAAACATAACGCAATCCCGCAAACGAGCAATGAAAACGCGATTAGATAAAAATCTGTTGGATAAAGAGGTGCTTCGTGAAGTTATAATAAACGCATTCGCACACAATGACTATTCCCGTCTCGATACTCCGATTTTTCAGATATATTCCGACAGAATAGAAATCACATCTTTCGGCGGTTTAGTAGATGGTTTAACGCCGGATATGTTTTACGAAGGAACATCTATGCCTCGCAATCGTGAAATTATGCGAATTTTTAAGGATTTAGAGTTTGTAGAACAACTTGGAAGCGGCATCCCGAAAATTGTAAAAAAATACGGTCGTAAAGTTATGTCTTTAAATGATAGCATTATACAGACAACATTGATGTTTGATTGCGATATGGAAGAGACAAGTGTTTCAGAAAAACACCCCCAGAAAACTACCCAGAAAACTACCCAGAAAACTACCCAGAAAACTACCCAGAAAACTAGTGCGAAAATACTTGCCGTTATGAAAGTAAACCCTGAAATCAGTATGCAGGAAATAGCTAGATTAGTGGGACTTACGGTGGACGGCGTCAGATACCAAATAAAGCAATTAAAAGCCAAAAACGCAATTCGACGCATTGGTTTCGACAATGGCGGCAAATGGGAAATTATTTAGAGGAAATTTTATGATAAACTTAGACAAATCCGTACAAATCTTGATTCCCGCCTACAAAGCACAGAGCGAATTGACAAATTTTCTGCCTGCTTTACTTGCCAAAATTCCAAAGGAAAACATTACGGTGGTTATAGACGGAATTTTTGACGAAAGCCCAAAAGTTTGCGCTGATTTTGGCGTAAAAACAGTAATTCACGAGAAAAATCGCGGAAAAGGGGCGGCGCTTATGAGCGGATTTGAAAGTATGGGCGAAGACGTGGAGTGGGTAATAACTATGGACGCCGACGGACAGCATTCTCCCGACGACTTGGACGATTTTTTACAGAAAATTGAGATGGCAAATCCAAAAACCGCAATAATTTTGGGGGCGCGAAAACGCTCGCTTAAACTTATGCCGCCTGCGCGAATTTTCTCTAATTGGTCAACATCGGCATTTGTTTCTTTTATTACGAAACAGAAGGTTGCGGACAGTCAATGCGGGTATCGCGCGTATCGTTTAAAACCGATTTTATCGATAAATTGCAGGTTTTTACGTTTTGAGATGGAGTCAGAATGTATTTTACGCTTGAAAAGTCGCGGTTTTTTTGTAGAAAACGTGCCTGTCCAAACGCTTTATTGCGCCGAAACAAGCCATATTTCACATATTCGCGACACTTTTGCTTGGCTTAAAGCAATGATTTTAACCATTATAGATACAAAAAAACAAAAAAGGGTTTCAACAGATGCAATTTAATAAATCGGCACCCGAATTCGCAATGAAAAATATGTTGGCGCAAATTATGCAGAGCGGCGTCAGTAATCAGGCGGTTTTAAAAGTGATAGCCTCCGTTCCGCGACACATTTTTGTGGACGACGCGCTTATGATGAAAGCATACGAAGACATTACCTTGCCCATCGGAAACAACGGACAAACGATTTCACAGCCGTCTATAGTAGCAAAAATGACAAACCTTTTGGACTTAAATAAAGAAGGCTTAAAAATACTCGAAATAGGAACGGGGTCAGGCTATCAAGCGGCGATTTTAGCGCATTTTACACGCCGACTTTTCACGGTTGAACGCCTAAGTCCGCTTTTGGAATTGGCAAAACAACGGCATAAAAGTTTAGGGCTCTTGGATATTTCGTATCGCCTTGGCGACGGCTCGGTCGGGTGGCCCGGACAGGGGCTTTTCGACAGAATTATAGTTACCTGCGGCGCGCCTCTTAAATCGACGCCTCTCATAGACCAACTCGCTGTCGGCGGAAAACTTCTCATCCCCGTAGGAAGTCGCGACGAGCAACGCTTAACCCTCTACACAAAAAACGCCGACGGAACAATTACAACGCAAGAATTTGACCCCGTGCTCTTTGTTCCTTTAATCGGACAACACGGTTTTGGAGCATAAAATATGGAAGAAAGCATAAGTACGTTAGAAATTCGCGAATTAGCGTTAAGATACATAGACATAGACGAATGCGCAACCATTCCCGAACGCGAAGAAGCTTTTGCGCTTCTCGTTCGTCCGATTTCCGCAAAAAAAAAGAATGAATGGCGACTTGCTTGTTATGGCGTAGTTTCGGATTACACAACGGACGTTGACGAAGAGCCTTACGGAAAATGGATAAATATAAAGTATCTTTCTTTAATCTCATTTCCGCCTATGCCTGCTTCAATTCGCCTGCAACCGCCGCATATCGCAAAAGGCTATTTTCAAAGTTTCGACAGAACGTCGGAAACAAAAATTGTAGCAATCGCCGATTTGATTGAAAGTAATGAAAGCGATACCGAAGCGGAAATTTTGGAGTTTCCGAGAGGGAAAAAATAACACAGTGAGCGACCGTCTCGGTCGCTCACTTCTACAATCACGGTCTTGCTTTTTTCAACTTCTTTGCAATATAATTTACCGCTTCTTCAAGCTTAATTTTCTCCTGCTCTTTAGTATCGCGGTCGCGAATTGTTATTGTTCCGTTCTCAACGGTATCGCCGTCTATCGTAATGCACCACGGGGTGCCGATTTCGTCTTGGCGGGCGTAGCGTTTTCCGATTGAGGCGTTAATGTCGATTTGTGCGGCAATATCTTCGTCCAAAAATTCTGCGAAGAGTTTTTCGGCTATTTCGGGCATTCCTTCTTTTTTAACGAGCGGCAAAACTGCAACTTTTACGGGTGCAAGAGACGGGTGAAGCTTAAGAAGCGTGCGCTTTTCGTCGCCTTCACCCTCTTCGGTGTAGGCGTCAAGCAAAAATGCCAAGGTTGCTCTGTCGGCGCCTGCGCTCGGCTCGATAACATAAGGAACGTAATGCTCTTTTGTTTCTTCGTCGAAATAGGAGAGTGTTTTTCCCGAATGTTCGGCGTGCGTTTTGAGGTCGAAATCGGTGCGGTTTGCAATTCCCTCGAGTTCGCCCCATTCGGGCTCGGCTTTGAACGGATACAGATATTCAATGTCCGAACAACTTTTTGCGTAATGCGCGAGTTTTTCTTTCGGATGCTCGTAAAAACGCAGTTTGTTTTTGTCGATACCGTAGTCGATATACCACTGCATTCTGTCGTTTTTCCATTTTTCGTGCCATTCTTCGTCGGTGCCGGGTTTGCAGAAAAATTCGAGTTCCATCTGCTCAAATTCGCGGGTGCGGAACGTGAAATTTTTCGGCGTGATTTCGTTTCTGAACGATTTTCCGACCTGCGCTATTCCAAACGGGATTTTTGCGCGCATTGCTTGTTGAACATTTCCGAAATTTACAAAAATACCCTGCGCTGTTTCGGGGCGTAAATACGCTACTGCCGCCGAGTCTTCCGCAGGTCCCAAAAATGTTTTCAGCATTAAATTAAAGTTTCGCGCTTCGCTTAATTGTCCGCCGTTTTCGGGGTTAAATTCGCCTGTGCTGTCCTTTATTTCGTAGGATTTTTCTCCCAAAAGTTCGGGTTTTTCTATGCCGCGTTTGGTTTCGTAAAATTGGCGCGCGGTCTTTTTCGCTTTATCGAATTCGCCTTTATTTCGCGCTAAAACTTTGTATAAGTCGCTGCATTGCTTATCATTTACGCCTGATTTTGCGCCGCTGAATTCAAAAACCGTGCCGCTTTCCGCGTCCAATTGGTCGGGGCGAAAGCGGCTTCCTGTTAGCAAGCACTCGACAAGCGGGTCGCTAAATCCTGCCAAGTGTCCGCTCGCTTCCCAGACTTTGGGGTGCATAATTATAGACGAGTCCTGTCCGTAAACATTGCTGTTTTTGGTGACAACGCTTCGCCACCACGCGTTTTTCACGTTTTTTTTGAGCTCTGCGCCAAGCGGTCCGTAGTCCCAGCAACCGCGAAGCCCGCCGTAAATTTCGCTCGATTGATAAATAAATCCTCTGCGTTTTGCGAGTGATGTCAAAAGCGCAATTTTTTCCTGTCTCGGGTCAGCCATTTTTAGGTTCCTTTCGTTAAAATCGAGGAGAAAATACGTTTTGGCGAGAGGCAGGCGGATAGTCGGCGGTTTTTTTGTGTAAAAAACACGTTTTATTCTATTGTTTAGCTTCCGTGTTTCCCATTTCAAGTTTAAGCATATCGTATATTTTCAGCCAAGGTTTTAAGTATAGTCCCGTTGATTCGTCAGACAAATTTTTGAATATCTCTGAATTATAATACAAATCCTGAGATTCTTCTTCGGAAAAATGGTCGCTAATTGTTAGGTAGGTAGTTATTGCGTCGCCGATTTGCTCAATTTTGAAATACGCTTTTAAATTTATTCGATCTATTGTCTCCAACGATTTTGACGTGCAAAAACAAATTTGATGAGATAGGTCGCGACGGAATTTTAATCTTTCAAAAAAAACATCTTCCGATGTTTCTCCCGCAAGAAATTTATCGAATTCTCGGAAAGTAAAATCGTCTGCAACCGGACCTTCTACAATATCGTAATCGTGCGCTGAAACATCTAAATCGTTTTTTCTGTTAATGATAACAAAATCAAACCATTCTCTTGTATATTCTTCAAATCTCAACGTTTTATATTCTTTGTTGAAAAATGCGTTGTCGTTAAACTTAAACTCGGAGACAAACCCGCGCGCATTTTCTTCTCTTTTTTGTTCCGCCCACTGTTCGGCTTGTTTTCGGATATTAGTCACATAAAATCCTTTACCAAAATCTTTATTCGCGCTTGATTTTGACAAATCAATCTTTTTGACGTCCACGCTACTTCCGTGATAAACAATCATACCAAATAACCGCCATTTTTTTGACATATTTTGAAAACGCTTCTTACGGAATGCAATTGATTATCCACGTGCAATGCCCACCAATGTTCACGAATAAAATCAAGCCCGCCGTATTGTTTCAAATATATATACCCCTCAGGCTTGCCGATTTTATACGTTTCGGCAAATTTGTGAATCATATAATTGGTATATGACATTCGTATTCTTTTTTCTCTACCCAATACTTTTTCGGCTTGCTCAAAAACATCTCCCATAAACTAGCCCCTTTCTTTCAATTTCATCATAAATATACCATTCGCCACAGCTAAATCTCACAAAACTTGGTAATCTTTTACAAAAGTCTCGATTTATTTTGATTTCTTGGCTTTAAGTAAAAACTATCGAAAAAACATACTAAAAACACATTTTCTTCTCTTTGTATGCGCGAATTTATTATTTTCACACTTATTTTGATAAAACTTAAAGGAGATTTATGCACGATATTCGTTGGGAACAGCGGTTTAATAATTATAAAAAAGCGTTGGCGAGGTTATCGCAAGCGATTGAAGTCGTCTCTGATGAAGAAAATTTAACAAACAGCGCGACGGCAATCGTACTGAAAAGCGGTTTAATCCAAACTTTTGAATTTACTATGGAGTTATCTTGGAACGTTATGAAGGACTATTTGACAGACGACGGAGTTAAAAACATTCTTGGCTCAAAAGACGCTATTCGCCACTCGTTTTCTTACGGGCTTATTGAAGACGCGCAACAGTGGATTGATATGTTGAAAGACAGAAATTTAATCTCGCATACATACGATGAAGAGGTCGCAGATAAATTGGCAAACGATATTATAAACAAATATCATTCTCTATTTGTCGCGTTGGCAAAAAAAATGGAAGAACGCCTATGATGTACGGTTTGCCGCAACGTACGCTGGATTCAATGGAAAAAATATTTCGCAAATATCCGATAAAACAGGTTATTTTATACGGAAGCAGAGCAAAAGGCAATTTCCGCAATAATTCCGACATTGATATGACCCTTATCACCGACGAGACATTTACCCGCACTCACCTTTTGAGAATTTACAGCGATTTCGACGATTCGGATATTCCGTATCTTGTTGATATTTCGATGTATGAAGCATTAAACAACGAAGACTTGAAAGAGCATATCAATCGCGTTGGTAAGGTGATTTTTGAAAACAAATTCTGTTTTTAATAAAAATCTCTTCTAAAAATCACAATTTCCTCCATTTTACTCTATCCATAAATTATATTCCAAGCGCGAAAAGTTGAATAATGAGATTTTTGTTCTCATTATTTGTTATATTTAATTGTTTTAGCGTTAATCGACAAAACAACGAATAGGTTGTTCTGTCGACGGTTAACGTTAATTATCAATTAACAAAGAACGAACATTATTCAACTTTTCGCAAAAATATGAATATAGGCAGAACAGCCTTTGTCTGTTTTCTTTCTATAATCATAACTTCGGTAATTTGGGCGAGGTTGCTCTTTTTACATACATTATAATTCTTAAATTTGCCGTCGGAAAGCGGTAGAAAGGTTGGTTATTGTGGGTAGTTTTTTCAGAGTGTTCTGTGCAATGTTGGTAATTGCAAGTAGTGTTTCAGCAGGTGTTTGGAGAATAACTTATAGTTCAGGCGGTTTTATGGGGGCGACTTTTATAAGTCAAAACGAAGCTGAAAACACAATAGAAAGCGCTTATTGGTTTTCACGCTGTACCGGAGTTACTGCCGATGGAGGGTGGGCGCCGGGATTAAGTCGAGAAGATTTCGTTGCGGTTTATAGATACACTCTCTTGCGTGGTCTTTTGAGCGCAATTGCCGCAAATAGATTTTCAGGAGATTACGCTTACATATCTACCGATTTTGAAGTAATTAAAAGAATAAGCGACGACGCCACTGCAGTGGGACAAATGATAAATTTAAGACAAAGAATTATCGACCAATGCAATAATAGCAACAGTCCGCAATGCGCAATTATTAGAGAACTTCTTGACGTTTACGGAAGATGTGTGGAAATGATAGATTCTGAGTGGAAAACTTACAACGAAGATTTGGAAAAAGCAAGAGCGGAGGCGCGTAGCGCAAGAGCAAACGCAGCAGCAGAAAGAGCAGGTGCAACAGCAGCATTAGCAGCAAGAAGAGAGTGTTTATCAATGCTGAGAACAGAAGGTTTTTCTCCTTCAGAAATAACCATCAAGACCGAAGCGGGAAGTTTCACGTTTAACAATAGGGACAGAAATCAAGTTATTGACTCTGCAACAATTGCAAAGATAAACAGCGACCCCAAATTTTCAATAAATATAGTATCAGGGCAAGGAATTCCTAATTCTACTGCCAGGATTTACTACAACAATGAAAGATTGTTCAGTATTCATGGAAGAATTAATAAAAAGAATCCTGAATTTACTATTGCTACCGCTTTCGTGTGGAATGTTAGCAATACAGCACATAATACTATTTGCGCTTTAGTAGCTGACGGCATTATTGAGATTAAGTAATAAAAAGCGATCGGTAAGAAAAATTAACAACGACAGGCGAAGTCGAAAAACGCAGAAAGAGAGTTTATTATGTTAGGTTTTTTGAAGGTGTTTTTGGCAATGGCGCTGATTACAGTTTATGCTTGTGGGGTTTTGGGAGATCCTCTTAACGGGAGATGGGCAGGTAAAGACCAAAATGGGGCAGAAATTGAAATGAGGTTTAACAATGGAAAACTTGAAACTTCAACGAACGGACATCTATTTATGAAAGGCACTTATACTACCAACAATGGGGAATTACTTCAAAAGATAACCCATTTTAACGGCAAAGGCGCGAGTGCTGTTTTTGAGGGTGCTATGGTATTTGAGGAAAGATGGTATCCGGCAGATGAATTTCTTGTAGCCTTTCGAAACGAATTTCGAAAATTACCAAGACAAGGAATGCCTGAAAGGATATTTGAAGAACAGATGAATCAATTAGTTAATGGTTTTGCTTCTATGGCTTCTATGCCGCCAGCACCTTATTCTATAGATGGTAAAAAACTCACTCTTGCAAACGGGACAGTATTACACAGAAGATAGTATGAGCAGTTTTATGCTCGTAAAAGCAC
Organism: Chitinivibrionia bacterium; assembly: GCA_009779925.1. NCBI lineage: Bacteria > Pseudomonadati > Fibrobacterota > Chitinivibrionia > Chitinivibrionia bacterium. The sequence goes on along the minus strand of WRAZ01000002.1, from coordinate 46,539 downwards.
TAATTTCTCTAACAATCCTCTCAATCTCCGCCCTCGGACAAATCGATTGGAACTCAACCAATCTCAATAACATCCGAGGCGGAATTGAGGGAATTCGTTAGTAAAAAACGTATTATTAGCCTTAATAACAAAAAGAAAGGGCGTTTTATGAAAAAATCGATGGTTTTGTATTTGTTTTTTGCTCTGTTTTTGCTTGGCTGTTCCGATTTTAACACCTCAGCCGACTGGAACTCCGACAAGATAAGGATAAGCACTCCCGCGCATCTTCGAGAATTTCGCGACAGCGTAAACGCAGGAAATTCCTTCCGCAATCAAACTGTTGTGCTGACAAACCATCTTGAACTCGCCGCCGCCAACGAGCAAAATCAATGGATACCAATCGGCGAAACCGAAGCCTTGGCGTTTCGCGGCACATTCGACGGCGGCGGTTGGACTATTCGAGGCGTTTATATTAACAGACCAAACTCCGACAATCAAGGTTTTTTCGGCTTTTTAAGAGGAACGGTAAAAAACCTCGGACTTCTCGATATTGACATCAGAGGCAAACAGCAAGTCGGCGGATTAGTCGCTTCAAAAAACGGCACAATCGAAAACAGTTATGTGACGGGAAATGTTGAAGGCGAGCAAAATGTCGGCGGACTGGCAGGAATAACGCACGTAAGTTTAATCAGAAACAGTTATGCCGCCGTAAATGTTGTCGCAGACCTCATAAATGCGGGCGGACTTGTAGGAAATAACGGCGGAACTATTGAGTTTTGCTATGCTTCGGGTAGCGTTAGAGGAGACTGGAATGTCGGCGGATTAGCAGGAATAAACCGCGGCGAAATCAAGAAATCTTACGCTTCGGGAAATGTGAGCGGAATAGGCAATCGCGTCGGCGGTTTAGTAGGAAATAACGAAGACGAAAACGCAACAATTTGCCCAAATTCAGGCGCAAAAACAATAGCGGCAATGAGAGAAACAAGCACTTTTATCGGCTGGAATTTTGCAAGCGTTTGGAAATTTGAGCCTTTGAAAAACAACGGTTTTCCGCATTTGAGAGTGTTTCATTAGGGGGAATTTACCCCCCTCTCCCTCTCGCCGCCTCATACAACAAAATCCCCATCGCCACGCTCGATAAATTCCTTCACTTTGGCAACCGCATACAGCGGCATATCAATAATATTGCTCGGCGTATTCAATTTGTAATCGGCAAGAGATGTTCTTATGGAATATTTAGGCGAATGCTCTTTTACGAAAAAATTCAAACTTTTTGCTCGTAAATTTATACCGGATTTTACTTCTATCGGAATTATTTCGCCGTTAAAATCCTGCGTTAAAAAGTCGATTTCTGCGTTTCCATTGTCGTTTGACCAATAATACAGGTTTCGGTTTAACGAATTGCGTAATTCCTGAAAAACAAACTGTTCCGCAATCGCTCCCTTAAACTCTGTAAAAACCGCCTCTTTGTCCGCAATAACATTCATATTAAGTTCAGACATTGCGCAAAGAAGTCCCACATCGTTAATAAATATTTTGAAAACTCCAAAATCTTCATACGCTTTTAACGGCGATTTTACACTCGTAATTCTGCTGATTTTTTCTATTAAAGAACTGTCCCGCATCCATTGAATTGCGGTTTCAAAATCTCTTCCTCTTGCCCCTGATTTTACCGCTCCGTAAGTAAATTTTCTGTTTTCTTTTGCTAATTGCGATGGCACGGACTGCCAAAGAAGCCGAAGTTTTGCCGAAAAAGATTCTTTTGCGTGTTTTGAAAAATCTCTGTCGTAGGCGTTTAATATGTCGTTTTGGACTTTACGAACTTTGCTTAAATCGCCGCTTTTTACGTATTCGTTCAGAACTGCAGGCATTCCGCCGACAAATAAGTATATTCGCAATAACCTAATCAGTTTTTCGTGAAACGGTCTGTATTTTTCGGGCGAATTTTTAATGATAAATTCGAGTAATTGTTTTTCGTCTATTGCGTCAAGATACTCAAAAAACGACATCGGATAAACATTCAAAAATTCTACTTTACCAACAGGAAAAGAACTGTGTTTATGCAACATTACTCCCAAAGTTGAGCCTGCGGCGATTACATTGTATTCGGGAGCGTTTTCGCAAAAATATTTCAGAGAAAGCAACGCGCGCGGAGATTCTTGAATTTCGTCAAAAATTATTAGCGTTTCGGGGGTAATCGGAGTATTGGTTTCTGTTTGCAACATCGGCAGAAATTCCGACGGGAAAATAGTTGTTTCAAGCGTTTCGTTTAATTTGGGATTTGAGTCAAAAGAGATATAAGCTGTGTTTTTGAAATACCTTTTTCCAAACTCTTTCATAAGCCAAGTTTTTCCTACTTGTCTTGCTCCCGTAAGAATGAGCGGCATTTTTTCGGCTCTGTTTTTCCACTCTAATAAATTTTCAAAAATATATCTATTCATCAAAACCTCCTTGATTGTTATGCCTAAAATACATTATTGCACATAATTAGGGGGAAGTTTTCGGTGTTTTTGCACAAAATCAGAGGGTAAGCAGGTGGGTTATTGCACAAAAACAGGGGGAATTTAACCTCCTCTCCCTCTCGCCGCCTCATACAACAAAATCCCCATCGCCACGCTAACATTCAACGATTCCACCGCTTTCGCCATCGGGATTGCCACGATTTTATCGCACAATTTCGCCAAATATGGGGGAATGCCGTCGTGTTCGCTGCCTGTTATTATCAGCGTGGGCTTTTTGAAGTCGGATTTTGACAGAATTTCGCCTCGCCCGTCCGCGCCGATAACCTGAATTCCGCCTAATTTTAGCTTTTGGACAGCGCCCTCGAGATTGTCAGGCTTTATTAAAACAGCGTTTTCTATGGTGCCTACCGAAGTTTTTGCTACTGTGCCGTTAAGCGGAACTACGCCTTTTCGCTCGAATAGGATTGCCGATACGCCGAACGCGGAGGCAGAGCGGATTATCGCGCCCAGATTTCCGGGGTCTTCTATTCCCGCGGGTAAAATAAAGAGCGGATTTTCTTCTTTTTCCAAAATTTCCCACAACTTTTTTTCGTCGTCGTAGGGGCGAACGGTGCGGAATGCGACAACTCCTTGGTGCGGTAAATTATTTGACATTTTGTTCAGTTTTTGTTCGGGAATGCAGGCGTAAGAAATCTTATCTTTTTTTACGGTTCTGAGCAATTCAAACAGTTTTCCCGTTTTGCTTTTGTCGTTGAAATATATTTTATCTATCGAATGGCGATTTTTGTTCACCAGCTCTTCGACCGCGTGAATTCCGTAAATTGCGTTTGTTTCGCTTGGTTGAGGCGTTTTTTCAAAAGACATAGGTTTCCTTTCAGAAAATATCGTATTGTGAGCAGTTAAAATACTAAATGCCGAGCATTTGTTTTAATAAAATTCGTCTCAATATCGAAAATAACGGCAAAAGTCCAAAAATGTGTGTATTCTTATAATAGAATTAGAGGACACTTATTGTAAAAAACGCTTTGAATGTATGGAGGATTTTATGGCACAATGTTTCAGCTTTGATGTAATTATAGAGCCAAATGAACTCGAAAATCTCCTTGGGGAGTGCATAACCGAAGAAAATTTTGTCGGATATAACGAAACAGAGATCGGCGAAAATCTGAAAATCACATTTTTTTATGATGATTTAGATATAGCGAGCGATATTCGCGGCGAGGTTATAAAAAAATATTCTACCGCCTCCGAAGTTTGCGAGCAGGAAAACCGCGATTGGAACGAAGAGTGGCGCAAAACAATGCAACCCGTCAAAATTGCCGATAATATTTGGGTGTCTCCGAAGTGGTTGAAGCCACCCTTGGAAGACGGCGACAGTTGGATAAAAATAGAACCGCAAATGGCATTCGGAACAGGACATCACGAAACTACTCGGCTTGCGGCAAAACTTATTTGCGGACATTCGGCGGCAAAATCGTTGCTTGACATTGGCACAGGGTCAGGCGTTTTGGCATTTGTTGCGCAAATTGCAGGATACAAATCCATTATGGGTTTGGAAATAGATGAAACCTGCTACGATAACCTGCAAGAAAATCTGGCGGACAACAAAGGGCGCGCTGACATTCGATTTGTTATCGGTTCGGTCGATAAAATTGGCGGTTCGGCGAAGTTTGACACAATAGTTATGAATATGATACGCAGCGAATCGGCGCCGCTTTTGAGAGCCGTTTGCAGAATGTTATCGCAAGAAAACGGCACTTTGCTTTGGTCGGGAATTTTGCTTGAAGAAAGAGACATAGTTATAGCAGAAGCACAAAAAGTCGGCTTTGAATTGGCTGAGGAAATAACGGAAAATGATTGGTGGGGTGGAAAATTTATTATAAAGAAATAAAATTAACCTGTGAAAAGATGCTTTTCGGCGGTTTCGGGCTTTCGCGAACGAAACACGGAGTTGTTTTTGTCGAAGGGCTTTTGCCGGGAGAAAGCGCTCAATGCAACGCTACCCGAAACGTAAGCGGCATTCTTATATTTACGGCGAGCAATATTTTGGAAAAGTCTCCTCATCGCCGAACGCCGTTTTGCTCAAAATTCGGCACTTGCGGCGGTTGCGATTGGCAATTTATGGACTACGAGACACAAGTAGAATGCAAAAAAGAAATTTTTGAAAGTACACTTAAAAGGACAGGGAAAATTTACGAATTTCCTGAACCGAAAGTGTATTTTGACGCCGAAAAGGGCTATCGAATAAGAGCAAAATTCAGCGTAAATGAGAAAACGGGAGAAATCGGTTTTCAATCCAAAAGATCGCACGATGTTATAAAAATAGACAAATGTTCGCTTTTAACCGAAAATCTCAACGAATTTTTGAAAAACGCAAATGCAAATAAGCCAAAAGCGCGAACAATTTTTACTATCGACACCAAAGACGGAGTTGTGAGTTCGCTCGATAGGGCGCGCGTTGGTCGGGTAAGCGTAGGCGAATACGAATTTGAGGTGAACGGAAACTCGTTTTTCCAATCCAACAGATTTTTGACCCCCGTTCTTGCAAATTGGTGCGCAGAGCAGGTAGAAGGCAGCGAAAATTTGTTTGACCTTTACGGCGGTGTAGGACTTTTTTCCGTATTTTGCAGTAAAAAAGTAAAAAACATTACGCTTGTCGAAACCGACCGGGATATGGCGCGTCTCGCACAAAAAACCTTTGAAATAAACGGCGTTTCAAATGCAAAAGCGATTGCCTCCAAAGCGGAAGATTATGTACTTAGCGAAAGTAATCACAGCCCCGACTGCATTATAGTTGACCCGCCAAGAATAGGTCTTAAAAAACGAATGATAGATGAAATAATAAAAATTGCGCCGAAAAAAATCATTTACATAGCCTGCGACCCTGCAACACAAGCAAGAGACTGCAACTTTTTTGTATCAGCAGGCTATAAAATCACCAAAACAGCTGTTTTTGATTGCTATCCGAATACATTTCATATTGAAAGCGGGATTGTTTTGGAGAGATAATTATCCGTTTTCTAAGAAATGTTTAACTTTTAGCTCGGTTTTAATGAAGATGTTTCTGAGCGTTTTCTCTATCCGCAAAAAGTGGATTGCAATGCTGATAAAAAAAGCCATAATCGCCATTCCCCAAAAAAACATAAACAACTCGTGCATTTTTTCCTCTACTTTCTGCTTGTTTCAACCGTCGGCGTCATTGACGGATAGTGCCAAATTTTGCGTTTGTAATTTTCCATTCCCGCTTTTGCAATCATCGCCGCATTGTCGGTACACAAAACATTCGACGGATAAAATACGTTATGCGCACCCAAAGATTGCTTTAATGCCTCGCGAATTGCATTATTACAAGCAACACCGCCGCAAAGAGCGACCTTGTCGATTTTTGTTAAGGTTCTGGCAATCTTTAACTTATGCACGATTGCGGCAATCACCGCATTCTGAAAAGACTTGCAAATTCGCGGTTTTTCGCTTTCTATTTGTTCGGAGGGGATTTTTTCTATCGCGTATTTTACCGCCGTTTTAAGTCCGCTGAACGAAAAATCGGCGCTGTTTCCGTCGCGGATTTTGGCTACGGGAAAGTCTATTAAGTCGTTGCCGTTGAATGACTTAGCCGTATCTTCGATTTGTCTTCCCGCGGGGTATTCAAAGCCGAGCATTTTTCCGACTTTGTCGAATGCTTCGCCTGCCGCGTCGTCGATTGTTTGTCCTATGATTTCGTATTCGCCGAAGTTTGATACTTTGTAAATAGAAGAATGTCCTCCGCTTAAAACGATTGCCAAAAACGGAAAGTCGATTTCATTTTCAAACAAAACGGAGCAAATATGCCCTTGCAAATGATTGACGCCCGTTATCGGAATTTGCGGGTGGGCGGTGTGAAGTCCGAGCGCAAACGAAATTCCGACCAAAAGCGCTCCCGCAAGCCCGGGACTATCGGCGACAGCGATTAAATCCAAGTCCGAAATTTGCAAATTTGTGTCGGCAAGCGCGTTTTTGAACAAAACTCCGATTTTTTTAATATGCTCCCGAGAGGCGATTTCGGGTACAACGCCGCCAAATCGCGAATGTTCTTTTTGCGTATAAATAAGATTGACAAGTATTTTGTTGTCGTCTATTATGGCGATTGATGTCTCGTCGCAGGAAGTTTCAATTCCGAGTGTCAGCATTTTAGTTCCTTTTCAAAATTCAAAAGTTCGTCCTGTAAATCTTGCGCCGAGGGTAAAACCGCTTTTATGTCGGCGGGCAGTTCGGTATATACGAAAGAACTTACACCAATAGGGTTATTTATACTTTTTAATGAGAATTCTACTTTGTAATTATCTTTGTTTTTGCACAGAAGTATTCCGATAGTCGGCTTGTCCTCGTTGTTTTTTATCAATTCATTAACTGCCGTAATATAAAAATTCAGTTTTCCTATGTATTCCGGCTCAAATTTTTTGGTCTTCAGTTCTATAATAACATAACATCTTAGCCGCGTGTGATAAAAAAGTAAGTCTGTTTTATAGTCGCTTTCACCAACTCTCAGCAAAAATTGCCGTCCCATATACGCAAATCCGATACCTAATTCGGGCAAAAATTGTGAAATATGTTGAACAAGCGCTTTTTCGAGGTCTGTTTCTTTCACTTTTTCCGACAAGCACAAAAAATCGAAATTGTAGGGGTCTTTCATTATTTCGTTGGCGAGGTCGCTTTGCGGTTCGGGCAATGTCGAATTAAAATTAGAGACGGCTTTGCCCTGTCTTGCGTAAAGATTTGTTTCAATCTGGTATTCAAGCACCGAACGGCTCCAGTTATTTTCGATTGTTTTGTTGATATAGAAAAGCGCTTCTTTGATGTCTTTGGCTTTTTCAAAAAGACTTACATTGTGTCCCCACGGAATTAGCGCTAATTTGTAAACAGGTTGTTCTGCATTTATATCTTGTTGGTTTTCAGGGACTTGTAATTGTCGCACAACTTGTGCGACAAATTGATTTTTAGAGGAGACTTCAATTTGTCTCACAGGTTGAGAGATAGATTTGTCTGAAGAATAGAACTCATAAAATTTCTTCATTCTGAAGATATTAGCCCGAGAAAACCCCGTCATTTCAGGAAATTCTTCTCGCAAATCCTTGCTTAACTGTTCAATAAAGCCGCTACCCCATTTAGCTTTTTCTTGTTTTTCCGAGATTTGTTTGCCCAAATCCCAATAAAGCATAATCATTTGACTGTTAACCGAAAGTGCCGCTTTTATCTGTCCTGTTTTGATTTGTGTTTTTAAATCGTGCAACCAATCACGATACTCAGCGTTTTTTACTGTTTCAAGCATATTTTTACCATTTCACCTTTTGTATATTGTGTGTGTCAGGGTGTAAAAATACGTTTTGCCACAAACAAAAAGGCAGGAAATCCTGCCTTTTTGTTCTTCAAATTCAATACCACCTGTTCCAAAGTTCGGTGAAAACGCCGCGAGGGTTTATGTCGTCGGGAGCAATGGCTGTTCTGCCCAAATTATATTTTTGCGACAAAATATGAATTATTTTCACTGAAATAGGAATAAATCAGATAAACAGAACAGCACATAAAGGCTATCTGATTATCCTAAAAAAGAATAAAAAAATATCAATGAAGAGTGAGAGTATCTCACAATCCATATCTTGTCGCGTAAGTAAAATAATTTATTGTAGTGGTGGTTGAGGGTGAAAATGTCTAAAAATCACAAAAAAAGATAACTTTCTTTGATTTTATTTTTAACATTATGAATTATTCCATTTTCTGTAAATATCTTTTGTGTTTTTATATGGGGACGTTTCTCCGTAATATTGCTCGTATGTTTGAACTGTCTCACGAATTCTATCGTTATACTTATTTCTCCAGTCGTCCTCGTTGTCGAGATAGTTTTTATTTATTGCGTAGCATAAAGTGTCTATTGCATATAAATAACGCTCAATTAGGTCTGTAAGATAGAATTTATCATTATCGTTTTTCTCTTCGCTGGTAGCAATCAACCACGAAAATTCGGACAGTTTTGATGAAGTTTTGTCTATTTGCTCTTCTATGGACACGGCTATTTTAAGTTGCTCTAATCTTCTTGCTTTGAAAACGTCTTCTTTGCTACCGACTGCATTCTGTATTTGTTCTCTTATGCCTCTATATGCTATAAAAAGCATTCCTAAAGATACAACTGCAGTTATTGCTAATATTATAGTGTCTATTGATATTGCATAATTAAATGCCATTGTTTTCTGCCTACCTAATTCTTGTGCGAACACTTGTTCGGCACCCTAAATTCATAGTGGTTGCAACACTACGCTGTGAGTTTTTGGCAGGTGAATCAAATGACTTTAATGCTGCGGCAACCAACTTGCTACTTGCTTCGCCGACAACAGCTTCTTTTTTAGTGCGTTCCATAAAGCCTCCCTTTTTAATATGTTTTTAATATAACCTAAGTAGATAAAATAATTTATTTCTGCACCAAAGTGGAGTAAATTTAATTTTTCCCTATAAAATTGTAAAAAATAAATAAAAAGGGCGACAAACCATCTTTCAAAAATTTTTTTTTATTCTTTTTAATTTTTTTTCTCACAGTTTTTGCGCAAAAATTATTTTCACTTCAAAGTTTCCGTTATGAATACGAAACAGGACTAAATCAAAGGAGGAAGGTTAGTATGAAAAACCAAAAAAGAAAGGTGATAATTATCGGAGCGGCGGGAAGAGATTTTCATAATTTCAACACGTTTTTTCGCGATAATGACAAATACGAAGTAGTTGCTTTTACGGCGGCGCAAATTCCTGATATTGCAGGCAGAAAGTATCCTGCTTCTTTGGCGGGAACGTTATATCCTGAGGGAATTCCGATTTTTGCGCAGGACGAATTGCAAGAACTCATTAAAAAAAATAACATTGACGAGTGCGTATTTTCGTATAGCGATATAAATTACAAAGACCTTATGAATATTGGCGCGCTTGTGAATGCGGCGGGCGCGGATTTCTCGATGATGGGACACAAAAACACCGCAATTAAAAGCACTAAGCCTGTTATTGCGGTATTGGCGGTAAGAACGGGTTGCGGCAAAAGTCAAACCTCAAGAAAAATTATCGAAGTTTTAATGAAACAGGGGCTGAAAGTCATAGCTGTGCGCCATCCGATGCCATACGGAGACTTGGAAGCGCAAAAAGTTCAAAGATTTGCAACAGTGGAAGACCTTAAAAAGAACAAATGCACAATCGAAGAAATGGAAGAATACGAGCCGCATGTCAGTCGCGGAAATGTGATTTACGCGGGCGTCGATTACGAGGCAATACTTCGCGCGGCGGAAAACGACCCGAGCGGTTGCGACGTTGTTTTGTGGGACGGCGGAAACAACGACTTTTCGTTTTTCCAACCCGACCTTATTGTTGCCGTTGCCGATCCGCATCGTCCCGGGCACGAAGTTTCGTATTACCCCGGCGAGGTGTCGCTGAGAATGGCGGACGTTGTCGTTATTAACAAAATTGACAGCGCAACAAAAGAAAACGTTGAAATTGTAAAAGCAAACATCAAAAAAGTAAACCCGAAAGCCGTTGTAATCGACGCGAATTCGGCATTGACAGTGGACAAACCCGAACTTATCAAAGATAAGCGCGTATTGGTGGTTGAAGACGGACCGACCCTAACTCACGGCGAAATGAAAATCGGCGCGGGCGTAGTAGCGGCGCAACGTTTTGGCGCAAAAGAGCTTATTGACCCGAGAAATGTAGCAGTCGGAAAAATCAAAGAAACATTTGAAATATATCCGAATATCGGAACGCTTCTGCCTGCTATGGGATACGGCGAAAAACAAATGAGCGACCTTGCCGAAACCATTGATAAGGTTGATTGCGATACAGTTGTTATTGCCACTCCGATAGATTTGCAACGCGTCATAAAAATCAATAAGCCGTGCGTAAAAATAGGCTACGATTTGGACGAAATCGGCACTCCGAATTTGGAAACGGTTTTGAAGGATTTTGTTGCGAAAAATGTGAAAAAATAGAAATAGTTCGGAGTTTTGCAAGCAACGATTGAAAAGGCAAGCAGATATTCAAACCAGATAGGGAAGGTCTTGAGACCTTCCCTATTTTTGTGCATTTCGTTCTGCGTTTAGAACAAAATTACAAATTTCACCCAAAAATCAAAATAATTCCGAAAACCACCTAAAAAACAACGTATTTTACAAGCAAAAAGGAACTACAGAATATGAACTTACAAGAATCGCAAACTGTCGAATTCAAGGAAATTTGGAGAGACGAGTATCTTAAAACCGTGTGTGCGTTTGCCAACACTGACGGCGGGGTGATTTATATCGGCATAAACGACAAAGGCGAGGTTGTAGGGGTTGAAAACAGCGAAAAACTTATAGAAGATTTACCTAATAAAATTATGATATTTTTTGTTGTCGCCGCAAAAGTGGAAGCAGAAAATGTAAACGGAAAGCAAGTTGTGAAAATTACTGTTCCGACTAGTAAATCGGCGTTATCTTATCACGGGAAATTTTATATCCGTAGCGGTAGCACGACCCAAGAATTAAAAGGCGGCGAACTCCAAAAACTCTTACTGAAAACAAATAATCTTACTTGGGATGAAATCGGCGTGGATAATGCAGATTTTGAAGACATTGACGAAGAAACGGTATCGCGTTTTGTGTTTCAGGCAATGCAACATAATCGACTTCCGACCGGTATCGACAGCAAAAATATCAGGCAACTTTTCCAAAACCTTGAATTGCTTACCGAAGCAGGAAAACTTACAAGAGCGGCAGTTTTGTTGTTCGGAAAAAAGCCCATTCGTTTTTTCAGATGCGCAAATTTCAAAATTGGACGGTTTAGAGGAAATGATTCCACCGACATTATTATTCACGACGACATTTCGGGAAATCTTTTTACGATGTTCGACGAAATTATCAACCATTTGAGGTCAAAATATCTTTTGTCTCCTGTAAGTTATCAAGGAATGCAACGCGTTGAGACATTGGAAATTCCCGACAAGGCAATTCGTGAAGCGATACTGAACGCGCTTATTCATAAAGATTACACGAGCAATTCTTCTATATCTTTACGGGTTTATGATTCGACTGTTTTGATTTGGAACGCCGGCGAACTAGAAAAATTAAGCGTGGAGGACTTGAGCAAAAATCACGATTCATATAGGCGCAACCCTTTAATTGCCGATATGTTTTATCGTGCGGGATATATTGAGGCGTGGGGCAGAGGAACTTTAACAATAATCGAAGAAACAACAAAAAGCGGACTTGCAGAGCCGATTTTTAATGTTCGTCAAGGCGGCTTGGAAGTTGCTTTCGCAAGAAATTTCGCGCAAATTTTTGAAGAAAAACCACAAGATACCATACAAGATACCATACAAGATACCATACAAGATACCATACAAGATACCATACAAGATACCATACAAATCACCCCCCAAGTCAGAGAACTGCTGAAAGTGCTTAACAACGAAAAAGACAGAGCCGAAATACAAGCAAATTTGCAACTCAACAACAGAAGTAATTTTTTCACAAACTATATTCAGCCGGCGTTAAAACTGAATTTAATTGAAATGACTATCCCTGAAAAACCTAAACATCGTTCGCAAAAATATCGCTTGACGGCTAACGGTTTGAAATATAAGGATAAACTTGCTTCAGGGCAATAGTCCGAAAATTTCATAAGAGTAAATTGCAAACAACAACAATTTTCCTCAAAAACCAAAATACTTCCGAAATCCACCGCAAGCAAATATTATTTTCTCCTCAATATTTTAGGGAAATCTAACACTAACGGAGAAAAAACAATGGTTGCAACGGCAAATCTACAGAATTTCTTCAATCTCGCAATAAAAAACATTGCGGGGGATTTCTTGCGTTTACACACAACACAACACAACACAACACAACACAACACAACACAACACAACACAACACAACACATATAATTATACAAAGTATAATATATGTGGGGATATTACAAGGGGACGCCTTTTCGGGCGCAAAATTTTTGCGTTTTTGTTTTATTCTTGGTGGCTCAAAAGTTTTGGATGGTCATTCTTTATTTTGTTCAAAAATGGTTTCAAATATAAATTTAATTTGTCGTTAAGAAACGGCAGAAAGGCGGTAAGTTATATGAAAATTATTATGTTGTCATGGGCAGGAGGCACAGGCAAAACGACTACTGTTGGAGAAAGAGGTGTAAAAAAATGAAGCAACTAATTAAAATATCACTCGTTGTGTTAGTGATTGTCAGTAGTGTGTTTGCTCAAGCGCTTACAAGGTATGAGCAAAGAGCAACGGAACTGCAGTTGAATTTTATGATAGAAACACTCGAAAGTTTTCCAAGAAGCGCTTCGACAAACAATATACTTATAGAACTTAGGCAAATTCGCGGACTTCCAAATAATCACAATAAAATGGAAGTAACTACCGCGAAGTATATAGCACTCATTCCTGTTTTTTTGGGTATGGCAACGCAAAGCGGTATAGGCAGTTCGATGGCATTCAACAACAGACAGGAGAGATTTGTAAAAGATTTAGAAGCAGCGAAAAATTTGATGACTCCTGCCGAAAGGCGAGCGGAAAGAGAACGAGAAGAAAGACAAAGACAAGCAGAGCGAGCGCAAGCGGAGCGACAAAGGCGAGAAGCAGAGGAGCGACGTGTGCGAGACAGTATTGCCGTAGAAGAACGAAGAGAACAGCAAAGGATACGCGACAGTATTCATGCAGAAGAGCAGAGAATATTAAGAGAACAAGCCGATGCTTGGATGGCAAATTTTCCGCAAAACATACAAAGATTATCTTCGGGAAATCTTACATTAACTGTCGGGCTTCCTTTGCCTGCAACTTCTGCGGCGAGTGCTCCAAGCGGCAATAGGGCTCGTGAAAGCGAAATAGAGCGGCGGGAAATAGAGCGACAAGCAAGGCAACAACAAATACAGCAACAAGCGCAACGAGCGGGCAGAACAATAGAAACAATGGTTGATTTTCGCTCCGGGCAAGACGGGCGAGGGTTTGCTTTTGTTGATAACAATCGAAGAGAAATTCGTTTTCGGCAATCGCGGACTTCGGACTGGACTGCGCCAATTTTTCAGATAGAAGCGAATGCGACAGGCACAATAACAAGAATAAACCGTGTTGGCAATTTAATTCCGCAAATGTTTGGGTTTATTGAAGCAAGCAGCGAACTTACGTCTCTGGAAATAGAACGAGCGGAATTAGTCAAAAAACAGGAATGGGTAAATAGAATGATTGGAACAAGAAGACCGCCTTTTATATTAAGAACTCAAGATAACAGAATGGTCAGATTTGCTGCAGGAAGACCGCAAGATATACCTATCCCTTGGGGAGTTTCTGAAGTTCAAGGCAAACAAGTAAGATTTGTTCATTACAGTAAACGAGAAAGCAGGCAACGATTTAATAGTATCGGCAGTGATATTGTTTGTTATATAACCGATCGCCACGGAATAGAGCATAGAGTACTGCAATGGACTGTATATCGAGGCAATATGGGCAGCGGGTTTGCTCTCACTGATACTTCTGCTTTAGTTCGCCAGGGGCTTGGCTTCTTAGGTTTCGGAATTTTCGATGTTGCCCCCGAAAACTTTCCGCCGTTAATTGCTCCTACACCGCAGGCACAAACAACACCATCAGCGGCAGAAATAGCGCAAGTACAAGCAGCAGAACAAACAAGAATTGTGCAAGAACAAGCAGAAATAGCGCAGCAGCAACAAATACAAGAACAGCAACGCCTTGAAGCAGAACGATTGCAAAGAGCACAAGAGCAAGCGGCGGCTGAGCAACAAAGAATTCAAGCCGAGCAGGCGCAAATTGCGGCGGCACAAGCAACACAGGCAGTTTTACAACCCGCACCTGCGCCGATTGTTGAAACAACAGAAGAAGAAATGCCGCAAGCAGTGCCTACACCAACCTTTGTGCAAGAAACTGTCGTGCCGCAACCTGCGCAACCCACACCTATTGCAACGCCTTCGGCAAACAATAGAGATACAGGCGATAGAAATAACACGTTTGTGCTCTCCGTCCGTCCCGAATTGGTTATGGGAACAGCGGTAGCAAATATCGGGCTGAATGTTGAAATCGGAACAATTCTTGAAAACGGGCTTTACATTTCGGGGGATTTAAGCGGCGGAGCGATTTATTTCGGCGGTATGGCAAATCTTGGCTATTGTATAAACCAAAACGATAAAGTAAAAAACGTCTTGGGAGCAAGCGCGGGTTTTCGCAATTCTATAAAGCCCGTCGATTTTGAGGTAGATCCGTTTTTTACCGCAAGTGCAAACGGGATTAACACAAGTTTCGGCGGAATTTTTCACAAACTTATGATTGGCGGACAAAGCAATTTGGATATAACCAACAGATTGATGTTCGGACACAGAAGTAATCCTGTGATTTTCAGAGTTAATGACAACCAAATTTTTTATGAAGATGGTGTTAATATAACTTGGTCTTTGGGCATCGGCTACACTTTAACGAGAAGAAAATAAGGAGGAGTTTTTATGAAAACGATTAAATTTTTGTTGGGGGCATTTGCTTGTTTGATTATGCTTGTCGGCTGTGATTTTATTACAGGGGCGCCGGGTATTGTTGATCACAGTTCGGGTGGAGGTAATCCTGTACGTTTTACTGTAAACTTTAACGCAAACGGCGGCACAAGCGTTCAAAGCAGAACCGTCAATGAGGGCGAATGGATAGAACTGCCTTCCACAAGCAGAAACGATCATACCTTTGACGGTTGGCATACGTCAAATTCAGGCGGAAGTCGTGTAGGCGGTATAGGAGATTGGTATGAAGTCAGAGGCAATGCGACATTACACGCTCGTTGGACTCAAAATAACGGCGGCAATAACAGCATTGTCGGAACTTGGGGGTGGGAAGGCAATTCCGCAGAGGAGTGGGATATAATTGTGTTTAACGCAGACGGAACAGGAACTTGGACGATTTATGACGAGGGAATGAGTTTTCCGTTTAATTTCAGTTATCACATCAACGGAACGACGATAACGCTTAATTTTGGCTTTCTGGGAATTGAGCAAATAACTTATCACGGCGGTAATACATTAAATTGGGACGGATTTACTTACGTGAGACAGTAGTTGAAAAACATTAACAAAACTTAAATCTCTTTGAAAGGAGACAAATAATGAGTATCAGGGATTTTACTTGCCCAAGTTGCGGAGAGCCGTTGCCTATCCCAAAAAATTCAAAAGGACACGTTAAATGTCCTTCGTGCAGAAAAGAATTGGTGATAGAGGGCTTGGTTAAAAATGCGGAAGTTGCAGAGAAAGAAAATATCGCTTTCGGTATTCCTTTAAGCGCCTCTTCTGCAAAAGTTCACGCAGAACTTCTTTATGCTTTGTCGAAAGAACTATATGTTCCGTTAGATGTATTGGACGAGATGGAAGTCGTTCGTGAAGAATGTCATTGTGTTCCCGCTTACTGCTTCGAATGCGAAGGAACGGGGTCTTTTACATACGAAGAAGGCTCTGAAAGGAAAGAAACGGTTTATCATAAAGGTAGAAGCACCGGAGAAAAAACTCATATTGATTGGAGAACAATCAAAGACGAAGTGCAATTTACAGAAACTGTTTTTGTTTCAGGCGAAAAAAACTTTGGCGACCGAATTGCAAATACATATATGCAATTGAGCGGTGATAATTTGAGCCGCCAATTGGTAGATTTTGAAGATTTGGAATATCCGTCGGACGTTAAAACCTACAAATATGATTTACCGCAAACAACAGCGTTTAATGATTACGTTAAACCACGTGCAGAGGCGCATATAAAATCAAAAGTCGAAAATATTTTGAAGAGCAAACAACACGCCCGTAATCTGAATTTTGGCGGAAACCGTATTGATAAAGAAGTAAAACGTTTGTTTTTAGGATTATACGGCATATTTTTTACCTACAAGGGACAAGGATATTCCGTATGGCAGACAGGAAGCGGAGATGCATATTGCTACGACAAACTTCCGCTTGACGAACAACGAAAAAAGAAGCACGAAGACCTGAAAGCAGCATTAAAAGCAATTCCTGAAAATAACACAGCCCTTCTTGTTTTCTTCTTGATAGTGTGCTTAATCGGTGCAGCCATCAGCCATTTCGGGGCTTCGTCGATTTTGTGGGCAGGTATCTTTTTAGCGTGTTCCGGTTTATTGGCGCTACGTCTTCCGTTTACCTTTAAAAAAGGAAAAGCGAGAGACGAAAAACGTGCAGAAGCAAAAGAAAATCTCGATAAGTTTGAGCAAGAATGGCTCAACATTGTAAAAAAACGCAAAGAAGAAATGAAAGCGTTGCACGGAATATATGAGAGATTTTCCGGAGTTGAAGAAGCATTTGATTTTGATATTGATAAAGTTTTAACAGTGTAAAAAACACTCAAAGAAAGGAATGAATTATGAGCATTTTTGCAAAAAATCCCAACGAAACCGCATTTGCAGGCGGCAAAAAAAACTGGGCTGAGGTAATAAAAAACTCAGGAGACGGCAATCTTCTTATTTGGAGACAACCTGAAGAAGATTTTAACAACAACTCAACCCTCATAGTTATGCCGGGTGAAGAGGCGATATTCATTAAAGACGGCGTTATAGAGCAGACGTTTGACAACGGTAAATATGTACTTTCCTCCGAAAATTATCCGTTTATCAGCCGCATAAGAAACGCTTTTACAGGTGGCATAAGCACATTTAGTTGCGTTGTCTATTTTGTTCGCAAAGCTCACAGTATGGAAATAAGGTGGGGAACATCTTCGCCTATTCAGGTGCGCGACAAGCAACTCGGAATTGCAACAAAACTTAAAGCCCGCGGATCTTATAAAATCCAAGTTGATAACCCTCAAAAATTTTTGACTAAACTCATCGGAAACAACGTTGATGTAATGGGACAGCAAGAACTTTTAGACGATTATTTTGCAAACGAGTTTCAAGGCAAGGTAAAATCAAGTATTACTCGTGCTCTCAACGAAACCGAAACGGAACTACTCGGCATCGAGGGAAGAATGGAAGAATTTGCAGAAACCGTTCAACCGTTTCTCGGCGAAGTATTCGATGATTACGGTTTGAAAATAGTTAAGTTTTCAATTTCTGCGATTGATATGGACGACGATGAATTACGCCGCCGTTATGATGAAATCGGAATGGATGCCATATCCAAAATGCGCAACGCTCAAGCCGATAAAACAGTTATGAATGTTCTCGGCGACGATTGGGGCAGACAACAAGCGGCAGATATCAGCAAAACGCTTGCCGCAAATCCGAATTCGGGAGGAGTTGCCGGAGCCGGAGCAGGACTTGGCATGGGATTAGCAGCCGCAGGAACGTTTGGAAACATGGGACAACAAATGTTTGCTCCAATGCAACAACAAGCACCGTCGCCTCAAACGCCACCAGCATCAAGCGACGGAAGCAATGACCCTATCGCAGCAATGAAAAAACTTAAAGAAATGCTGGACTTAGGATTGATAGAGCAAGCGGAATTCGATGCAAAAAAAACTGAAATTATGAGCAGAATGTAAGGAGGCGCAACCTATGAAAAAGACGAATGTTTTAGCAACAATTCTTAAACTCGTGTTTTTGGTAATATTTAACTTGCTTTTCTTTGTATTGGGAGGTTTTGAGCATAACACATCAGTATGGATGTCTTACGGATTTATTCATTTTGCATATTTAACGCTCTTGATAACGCCGTGTTTAACCCGCAGCGGGAAAAGCAAAGCGGTATTTGGGCTTTCGCTTTATGCCGTATCGGTGGCTTATTTCGTAATACAGTTTATAGTGGGAATGGTGTTTATATACCTCGCTCCGAAAGAATACAACCTTGCATTGCTTGTTCAACTTTGCACAGCGGGGGTGTTTTTTATCGCATTTATTTCTAATATGATTGCTAACGAACACTCCGCTAATGCGGAAAAAAAGCGAGCCCCACAAATTGCATACATTAAAAACGCTTCCGCAAAACTGAAAACGCTGTTAGAAACAATCAGCGACAAAGAAGCAAAAAAGAGAGTTGAAAAAGTATATGACGCGCTTTATTCAAGCCCTGTAAAGTCATATCCCGACTTGTTAGAGAAAGAAGAACTTATTTTCGCATCTGTCAATGATCTTGAACGCGCAGTCAAAGCAGCAGAAAATACAGAGTGTATAATATCGTTAACAAATTCATTATTATCGGCGATAAGTGAAAGAAACAATCTTTTGAAAACGCTTAACTGAAAGGAGTTTTTTTATGGGAATTACAGAGATTTTAGGAATATTGATGGTTTTTACACTCATCGGAACGTTGTTTAGCTTTTTCACCCTTAGGTTTGGACAAGCGATTGCAGGAGTTTTAGTGTTTATTCCATTGCTGTTTATTTTTACTTGCTCATTATCAGAAGATGCTCTTGAGCAAGATGTTGCCGATATAATAGTCGGACGATTTGTAGGATTTGAGTATTCCGACAATGAGGATTTAGGGTATTCCAGTTGCATAGAAATCAATGGACAAAGAACGTGTTTTGAAGGTTGTGTCCTTTATTTTTTGGGAGTTGGTTGGCAGGAAGTAGAAGAACAAGTGCAAAACTTCATAGGTAAAAATATTAGGATAACATTCGGAGAAAGAGAATTTGCTCAATGGAATCCCGAATTAGGCGAGATTGAACAGACCAGAGGAAGAGGAATAATAAAAGTCGAATTGCTGAATTGAGCGAAAGAGCAGCAGTGAAAAAAACGAAACCAATATTTGCTCTGTGCTTTTTTATGCTCTTCTTTGCGTGCGCCCAAACATTTGGGCGCACTGCCGAATTTGAACGCCACCATTCATTCCGCGCAGGCGATACCGACAGTCGAGTTTCGGCTCGAAACACCGCAACACAAGAAGCCCAGACCTTATTGTTGCGCGAACTCGGCGTTTTGGTGGAAAGCAGGCAAAGTTTGAGAACAACTAATGAAACGGAGGACTTTAGCGAAGAAGTGCAAATATACACTCTCGGACGTGTGAATACCGAAGTGTTGCAAGAAACTTGGGACGGCAAAACCTTTTCGGCTACTTTCAGAATGGTAGTCGATACCGCCGCGCTTTTTCTCCATCTCGAAAATGTTGTTTATTTACGTCAACAAGCGCGAGCAGATAGTTTGGCGTTAGTCAGACAAGGGCAAGCCGACAGCATAGCATTGGTCAGACAAGCACAGGCAGACAGTATATCGCTCATTCATAGGGCGCGGGCAGACAGCATAGCGTTAGAACACAGTATTCGAGCGCAACAGGCACAACCGCCGACAATAATTGTTCGCGAACGCAGAGAGAGAACTCCGTTAAACAATGATTTTGTATTTTCCGTTCGCCCCGAATTTATCGCGGGGACGTCTGCAACAGGCGTTGGCGCGGCGGTTGAGTTGGGAAGCATAAGCAGAAACGGTTTTTATTTTTCTGCGCAATTAAGCGGTGGTGGCGCATATTTTGGCGGTCTATTGAATTTCGGCGTGGGCATCAGCAGAGACGAGGCAATAAAAAACGTTTTGGGATTTAGCGCGGGGTATCACAACACCTTGCTTCTTGTAAATTTCATAAAAGAAAACGAAACACTAAATTCGCAAACAGGGACAAATATAGGAATTGCAGGTCTTTTTTGGAAATTGATGTTCGGCTGGGACAATAATTTTGACATCACAAACAGAATTTTATTCGGACACAGGCGAAACCCCGATTTTTATTATGAAGACGACAACAGAACGGTTTTTGAAGAAGGATTTAACGCAACTTGGACATTGGGTATCGGCTATACTTTAATAAGAAAAAGAAGGTAAATTTATGAAGAAAACAATATTTTTATCGACAGTGCTTTTTTGCCTTTTAACGCTCGTTTCCTGCGATTTCATAGTAAAAAATGTGTATCTCGACGGCAATACAAGCGGTGGTGGCGGAGGAGGAGGAAACGACGGAGACAATGGCGGCGGTGGTGGCGACAGCGGACAAATAAACTGGAACGCCGCACAAATTTCAATATCGACCGAAGCGCATTTAAGAGAAATCGCGAGATTGGTAAACGCAGGCACAAATCAATTTAACGGTCGAACAATCACGCTTATGAACAACATAGAAATCCAAAGCGGCGCGTGGGTGCCGATTGGAAATGCAAACAACAGAACATTTAACGGCACATTCAATGGCAACGGAAATATTGTAAGCGGGATAAAAATAAACAGCACAAGCGATCTTCAAGGTTTTTTCGGAAATATTGCTTCCGTCGCAATAGTCAGAAACTTAGGCGTTATTGTTGATATTACAGGCGGCGGCATTGTCGGCGGGTTAGCAGGAAGAAATCAAGGAACGATAGAAAATTGCTTTGCCGAGGGAAATATAATCGGAAGCGGGGATCGTATCGGCGGCTTGGTAGGTATTAACACAAGCGGCATTCCAAACGGCAATATAATAAATAGTTATTTTATCGGAGTAGTCGCAGGAAACGATTTTGTCGGCGGATTAGTCGGAGATAATCAAGGCGCAATCGAAAGAACTTATGCCGCGGCAGATGTAAGCGCCGCAGGAAACAATACAAGGGTAGGAGGATTAGCGGGCTTAAACTTTACCCCAACTTGGCTTACTCGCAGTTTCGCTTCAGGAAACGTCGTCGGAAACAGATTAGTCGGAAGCGGCAACGCAAATAATTCAAGAATGATAACCGAAGCCGAAATGCGCCAACAAGAAACTTTCATCAACTGGGACTTTTCTACAATTTGGCGAATAATCCCCGAAACAAACAACGGCTTCCCGCATTTGCGGGTGTTTGAGTGAAAAAACATCTTTCTCACAAAAAACAGACCAAACTTACGACTTTTTCGCACTTTGGTCTGTTTAACGGATGTGTTTATGAATGAAATACTTCGGAATTTACACAAAAATTACACAAAATGGGCGACTAATGTCGCCCGACCTTTGCCCAAATAGTATTTTTACGGCAAAATTTCGGTTTTAATCTAAAATTTAAGGAGTTGTATCTTATGGGGATTTTCAATGAAGTAAAGCCCGGAGTGATTTTCGGGGACGATGTAAGCAAAGTATTTGCTATCGCAAGAAAAGAAGGTTTCGCACTTCCTGCGGTTAATGTTGTCGGTAGCGATTCTATCAACGCGGCTATGGAAGCGGCAAAAAAGGCAAATTCGCCGATTATTATTCAGTTTTCTAACGGCGGCGCGGCGTTTAACGCTGGAAAAGGACTTAAACTCGGCGACCAAAAAGAGGCTATTTTGGGTTGCGTTGCGGGTGCAAAACATATTCAGGCGCTTGCGGAAGCTTATGGAGTTATCGTAATTCTTCACACAGACCACTGCGCGAAAAAATTGCTTCCTTGGGTTGACGGACTTATTGCGGAAAGCGAAAAACACTTCGCGGCGACAGGTAAACCTTTGTTTTCTTCACACATGTTGGATTTCTCGGAAGAGCCGCTTGTTGAAAACATTAAAATGTGCCAAGAGCGCCTTGCAAAAATGGCGAAAATGGGAATGACGCTCGAAATCGAACTCGGAATTACGGGCGGAGAAGAAGATGGCGTCGATAACTCTCACGTTGAAAAATCAGAGCTTTACACAAAACCCGAAGACGTATGCTACGCTTACGAAGAACTCAGCAAAGTATCGCCGAATTTCACGATTGCAGCGAGCTTCGGAAACGTTCACGGCGTTTACAAACCGGGCAACGTTATGCTTGAGCCGAAAATTTTGGACGAATCGCAAAAATATATCGAAAAGAAACACAATCTTCCTGCGGGAAGCAATCCTGTTAATTTCGTTTTCCACGGCGGAAGCGGAAGTGAGCCCGAAAAAATCGAAGAAAGCTTGGGCTACGGCGTTATCAAAATGAATATTGACACCGATACGCAGTGGGCGGCTTGGGAAGGAATTTTGAACTTCTACAAAGCAAACGAAGGCTACTTGCAAGGACAGTTGGGCAACCCCGAAGGCGAAGACAAACCGAACAAGAAGTATTACGACCCGCGCGTGTGGCTTCGTAAAATGGAAGAAGGTATGGTTGAGCGTTTGCTGTTGGCTTACAAAGACCTTAATTCTTTGAACAGAAACTAATTTTTGGTTTTTAGCTTTCAGAGGGCGGCGGCTTTTTGCGGTCGCCCTCTGTTTTGCACTGCTTCAATTTGCTGTAAAAACTGTTTGCAAAGCGTTTCGTTTTTCATTAAAAATGATTTGTGAAAAAAAATTCAGAAAAACGCACTTTTTGTACATTTTTATATTTACAAATATTATATTATTCACGAGTAAAAAAAATGTTAAACCCTTTTAGGAGGTATTTGTGTTCAACAAACTTAAATTGAGTGCGAAAATTACGGCACTTGCAGTTATACTACTTTTAGTTACGGCAATTTTGGGTGTCGTAGCGTCAATCAATATGAATTCGGCGGGAGCTACGTCGAACTTTATTGCGTACGAAATAATGCCGTCGATAAGCATTTCTGCGCCAATTCAGCAGTCGGTCGATGACCTTATTATGAATTCGGCATTATATGCATACTTGCTTGAAGACAATTATTTGAATTCGGCGCGCAGAAACTTTTCGGATTTGGACTCGCATTTCGGAAATGCGCGCGAATTGTTGCGAACGACGAATAATTTGCCCGTTCTCGAAAACACAATAAGAACGCTTGAGCCGAAACTCAGAACATTAAGAATTCAATACGACAGTTTGGTCAACATAGGTTTAAGACAATTTGCCTTGAGAGGCACGCTTGACTCTGTAGGCATAAACGTTTCCAGTACTGCGGTAGAATTAAGAAATTCTGTTTACCGAGACCCAAACACATCTCAGGAAGTTCGCGACAATTCGTTTAATCTTGTTGCCTACATATTCGGTCAGTTGGTAGATATTACAAGATTTTGCCAAACGGTCGATACTGCCAATACCCGTTCTATTACCGCAAATTTCGGAAACGGTTTGAATAATATTGACAGAATATTGGCATCGACGTCGATTTCAAGCGAAACCCGAAGATTGTATAGCGTGCTGAGAGAAAATTATCAGCGTTATTCAAACATTTTTGTTGAATATGCGACATTGCAAGCAAGAGTAAATACACACCAGCAGAGATTTAGCGGAGATTTGGGTACGTTTGCTCAAGAAGTGAACGCTTTAATAGAGGCGACAAAAAATAGAGCGGAAAACGAAACAAGGTCGGCGGCGATAACTTTGCATACCAGCGTTATAATCACGATTACATTACTAATTATTGCGATTATTCTCGGAGCCTTCTTGGGTGTCGTTATAACAAACTCTATAGTTAAGCCGATTTCTGCGGCAATAAGCGGGCTTTCGTCGGGCTCCGGTCAGGTTACGGCGGCTTCGGGAGAAATTTCGAGTACATCACAAGGAATGGCAAGCGGCGCAAGCGAACAAGCGGCAAGTTTGGAAGAAATTTCATCTTCGCTTAACGAGATTACGTCAATGACAAAGCAATCTGCAGATAACGCAAGAAATGCCGATACCATAGTTCAGGACAGCGTTCAAAAAGCGAAAGACAGCCAAAATGCAATGAAACGCTTGCAGGAAGCGGTTCTTGAAATTCAAAAATCGAGCGACGATACTGCAAAAATCCTTAAAGATATTGACGACATTGCTTTCCAAACCAACCTTTTGGCTCTTAATGCGGCGGTAGAGGCGGCAAGAGCGGGCGAGGCGGGCAAAGGTTTTGCGGTTGTTGCGGAAGAAGTGAGAAATCTTGCACAGCGAAGCGCCGAAAGCGCAAAGAAAACGGCAACGCTTATAGAAAGTTCGCAATTAAGCAGTACACGCGGCGTAACTTTTGCGGACGAAACAGCAGAGGCTATCGAAAAAATTGCGGAAGCGTCAAAAAGAATATCATCGATAGTAAGTGAAATCACCCTTGCCGCCGACGAACAAGCAAAAGGTATTTCACAAGTAAACGTTGCAATCGGAAGTATGGATCAAGTGACGCAAGCAAACGCGAGCGCGTCCGAAGAGTTAGCGGCAAGCGCCGAGGAATTAAGTAGCCAAGCGCTTTCTATGAATGATTTGGTCGGCGATTTAATCGGTGTTGTTGACGGCGAAGCGGCAAAAGAAGCAAGAACGATTACGCAGAACAGAGCGGCAAACAAA
Organism: Chitinivibrionia bacterium; assembly: GCA_009779925.1. Classification (NCBI taxonomy): domain Bacteria; kingdom Pseudomonadati; phylum Fibrobacterota; class Chitinivibrionia; species Chitinivibrionia bacterium. Next base: position 22,002 of record WRAZ01000002.1, on the reverse strand, counting down.
TTCGGGGCTTCAAAAAAATCGACTGCGAAAATTAGCTATAAACCTGCAGGAGCGGCAAAGGCGGAAACATTAATTCCGTTCGATGACGACAATTTCGGAAGTTATTGATGTCGTCAGGCTTGTCAGTTGCATTTAATTCGTTTGGTTGCCGAACAAACAAGGAAGAAATAGACGGAATTGCCTCGCAGTTTCGTCTAAACGGCTTTAATATTATTTATGACGGAAAAGATTTTGCATCCGCTGATTTTATTATAGTTAATACCTGTTCGGTAACCCAAACCGCCGAAGACAAAAACATAAAATACTTAAATTCGCTGAAAAGAAAATATCCGCAGGCAAAAATCGTAGCTGTCGGCTGTTTGGCGCAACAAAACTCGCCGAAATTAAAAAGTGTTGATTTTATTATAGGAAACGCGAGAAAAAACGACATATTCGACATTATAAACAGCAAAAAAAATGGTGTTTTTGTCGAGAATTTGGAAAACGGCGGCATTTTACCACTCTCGGAGTTTATTGAAGACCCCAAAAATTCGGACAGAACGCGACTGTCGATAAAGATAGAAGAAGGCTGTGCTTCGCTTTGCAGTTATTGCATTGTACCGTATTTGCGCGGAATGCCGAAAAGTGCGGATTTCGATAAAATAATTGCGCTCGCAAAAAACGCTATATCTCTGGGATATAAGGAGATAGTCTTAACAGGAACTCACATAGGACAATACTCAAATTCGGAGAAAACTTTTATTGATGTTGCAAAGAGCATAATTTCTCTCGACAAAAACGTGCGACTGCGACTATCTTCAATGAACCCAAGTGATTGCGACGAAAAACTGTTTGAATTTATGATACAAAATCCGCAGATTTGTCGGCATTTGCACGTTTCCGTTCAGTCGCTGTCGGCGGAAGTCCTTACAAAGATGAACAGAAGCTCCCAAGCAATCGAAAATTTTCTTGAAAATCTGCAAAAATACAGAAAATCTATGCCCAAATTAAACCTCGGCGGCGATTTTATTGTCGGATTTCCCGAAGAGAGCGACGAAAATTTTATTGAAACCTGCAAAAACATCACAAAATTCGGCTTTAATTACGGACACGTTTTTACGTATTCCGCTCGTCCGAATACACCTGCCGCAGAATTGCCTCAATTATGTGAAAAAACAAAAAAGCAGAGAAGCGAAACGCTAAAAAAAATATTTTCTGAGCAGCAAGAGGCGTTTGCGCGTTCGCGAATAGGTAATAGCGAGAGAATAATAGTTGAAGCAGGCGGCGGATTAAACGGAATTACGAGTAATTTCTTGCGTGTAAAGGGCGAGAAAAACTCTTTGTTCAAAAAGAACGAAACGGTCGAAATAGTCTTGAAACGCTATAATTTGAAAGATAATTCATTTGAGGCAGATAGCGCGAAATAAAAAATGTTTCTCACTTTTTTGTTTTGGCAAAACGTATTTTTATAACAAAAAACAGATACATAGATTATTGGGGCAATAAATGTTTGAGTTTTTTCACGGAAAATTATTTCACAGTGATGCGGGAACAGCCGTTATAGACGTGGGCGGCGTGGGTTATAAACTGGGAATTTCGTTTAATACATCGCTTGCCTTGCCGAGTGTCGGCGAGGACGTTTTTCTTTTCGCATATTATCACATCAGCGAAAATTCGCAAGCGCTTTACGGGTTTATTTCCAAAGAAGAGCGGGACGTTTTTCTGAAACTCATCGATGTCAGCGGAATAGGACCAAAGGTCGGCTTGAGCATTTTGTCGGGACTGAAAGCTGAAGAAATTGCAAATGCCGTAGAAAACGAAAATATTTCGCCGTTTAAGACGGTCAGCGGAATTGGACCCAAAACGGCGCAGAGAATAATATTGGAATTAAAAGGAAAATTAACGGGAATATCCAAAGTGGCAATCAGAGCTAAAGCAGAGAAATCGCAGCCGATTACGAAAACTCCGCGCGAAGACGCTTTTGCAGGACTTATTGCGCTTGGCTACACGGAAAATCAGGTGCGGAATGTCTTGATTAACTTAGATGAAACTTTGGACGAAAACATTCCTGCTCACGAATGGATAAGAATTGCTTTGAGGGAGATATAGAAAATGACAAAAAACGTGGCTTTTATTGACGCCATAAGAAGAGAATTAAAAGAACGCGGGCTAAAAGAGCCAACGCTTGAGGAATGGAAAAAATTAGCCGCTTTCGATGACTCTGATCGCGACCTTGAAAACAAGGTAATGACGGCGGTATCTATGATTTATGGCGACGAGCCGAGAGTTTTGTGTTTAAATTCAATGCGAAACAGGAAGCTTTGAGCGGGCAATTTATGCACGAAATAACAAGGATAATCACTCCGTCGGCGAATAATGACGACACGGAGTTGGACAGAACGCTTCGTCCGCAGACCTTTTCCGACTTTATCGGGCAGGAGCAATTAAAAGCGAATTTGTCTATTTTTGTTGCGGCGGCGAAAAAACGCGGGGAGCCGATTGACCACATCCTGTTTTCGGGACCTCCGGGGCTTGGGAAAACCACTCTTGCGCGAATTTTGGCTAACGAAATGGGCGTTCAAATCACTACAACATCGGGTCCTGTTCTCGAAAAAAAAGGCGATTTGGCAGGAAATTTGACAGGGCTCGATGAAAAAGAAATCTTTTTTATAGACGAAGTTCACAGACTTAATCGCGTTGTTGAAGAGGCGCTTTATCCTGCAATCGAGGATTTTGTTTTCGATATTATGACGGGTGAAGGTCCTGCGGCGAAATCTATAAGATTGCCTCTCAAAAAATTTACGCTTGTAGGCGCAACAACCCGTGCGGGGCTTATTACTGCGCCAATGCTTGCGCGCTTCGGCTATGTAGGTCAAATGAAATATTACACCGACGAAGAAATGCAAAAGGTGGTTTTACGTTCGGCAAAACTTTTGAACATCACCTGCGAACCGCAAGCCGCAATGGAACTCGGAAAACGTTCGCGCGGCACTCCGAGAGTGGCAAACCGCCTGCTTCGTCGGGTGCGGGATGTCGCCGATGTTCGCGGAGACGGGACTATTACGACGGATATTGTATCGCAAACCTGCAAAATGCTCGGAATAGACGACATCGGACTTGACGAAATGGACAGAGCGATACTTACAACTATTGCCGAACATTACAACGGCGGTCCGGTCGGCATAAAAAATATTGCCGTAGTGGTAGGCGAAGAAAGCGATACCATAGAAGACGTTTATGAGCCGTATTTAATTCAATGCGGATTTTTGAAGCGCACGCCGCAAGGACGGGAAATCACCGACAAAACGTACAAAATGCTCGGAATTAAGCCAAAATACAAAAAAAGCCCAAAAGATAGTTTGCAAACAAGTATTTTTGAAGGCGAATAACAATGAGATTAAACAAAAACAATTTTTACGACAATAACGACTACGAAAAAATGCCGATTTTATTTTGTATTTTCTCTAAAACCGAAACTACAATGAAAGTTTTTAACGCGATAAAAAAATCCAAACCCAAAAAATTGTATATTTCATCGGACGGTTGGCGGGAAAACAAAGTCGGCGAGAAAGAAAATGTCGAAAGTTTACGAAAAGCAGTTTTAGAAAGCATTGACTGGGATTGCGAAGTATTTACAAAATTCAGCGATAAAAATCTCGGTTGCAAACAGGCGATAGAATCGGCTGTCGATTGGTTTTTTGAGAACGAAGAAATGGGGATAATTCTTGAAGATGACACATTGCCCGCGCACGGTTTTTTCAGATTTTGCAGTGAAATGCTTATCAAATACAAAGACGACGAAAAACTATGGATTGTGAAAGGACACAATGAACATGCAAAAAAATTGTCTGCAAACTCATATTATTTTAAGGATAATGTAGGAATGTCCGAAATGTGGGGTTGGGCAACATGGAGAAGAGCATGGGAAAAACATGACAAAACCGCCGCGCAGTTTGAAGAATATGCAAAAATGTGCGATAACTACGAAGATGGACAGGATTTTGACGAATATATAAATTACACGAGAATGTTATTTATTTTAGCACAAGTAAAAGCGATTTTAAATGGTAAGATAAACAGTTGGAGTTATTTGTTGAAATTTTCTGTAGCAGTGAATAATGGTTTTTTCATTCTTCCCGACTGTAATTTGGTATCGAATATCGGTTGTGCCGCGCAGGGAGCAGCTCACACAGGAACCGAATATTATTTGGAAGGAACGCTTCCGATAGGTGAGATGTTGTTTCCTTTGCGACACCCGGAAAATTTGTCTTCGCGTCCACTTACGGCAAGAGAATATGTACGTACCGCCAAACCAAAAGATTTTCAAGAAGAATTTGAAGATTTAGAGATATATGCATTAAACGATTTTTTTGCAGTTCAGAATTTTCTTAAGCAAAACGCTCTTTTTAACGAGCCTAAAATCGCAGAAAAATTTAAAGATTTTGAAAAAGATCGTTTATGTTTATTGATAAAACAAGCGTGTTGCTTTAATGATTATCACAAAGCGCAAAAGTATCTTTATTTGGCTTTAACAAAACTTGCACTTGTCGATGAAAAAAACTTTTGCTCAAAGTGTCAAAGCAGAGATTGTTTGTCTGTTTGTCCGACAAAAAGCATATCTTTAGTTAGGTTAATAAACCGAGAAAAAGCAGTTAAAATCGATCCGAAAACTTGCGCTAATTGTTGGAATTGTGTTAAACATTGTCCGTTTGTTAGAGAAAGATAAATTCTTTGTATTATCAGGGAGGAGGAGGGAGTGGAAAATGAGATTAGTTAAAAACAACTTTTTTGAAAACAGCGAATATGAAAGAATGCCGATTTTATTTTGCATTTTCGCTAAAACCGAAACTACTATGAAAGTTTTTAACGCGATAAAAAAATCCAAACCCCAAAAATTGTATATTTCATCGGACGGTTGGCGGGAAAACAAAGTCGGCGAGAAAGAAAATGTCGAAAGTTTACGAAAAGCAGTTTTAGAAAGCATTGACTGGGATTGCGAAGTCCACACAAAATTCAGCGACAAAAATCTCGGATGCAAACAGGCGATAGAAACGGCTATCGATTGGTTTTTTGAGAACGAAGAAATGGGGATAATCCTCGAAGACGATACTTTGCCCGCGCCCGGATTTTTCAGATTTTGCAGTGAAATTCTGCTCAAATACAAAGACGACGAAAGTGTGTTTATCGTAAAAGGTCATAACGAAAACGCAAAGGCATTGTCGGCGAACTCGTATTATTTTAAGGATAACGTAGGCGCTTCGGAAATGTGGGGCTGGGCAACTTGGAAAAGAGCATGGAAAAAACACGATAAAAGCGCCGCGCAGTTTGAAAAATACGGAAAAATATGTGATGAATATAAAAGCAGTTATGATTTTAATGAATACATAAAACATACGCAAATGCTACTTATTCTTACTTTAGTGGAAGGGATTTTGAGCGGAAAAGTTAATAGTTGGAGTTATCTATTGAAATTTTCTGTGCAGTTAAACGACGGACTTTTTGTTCTTCCCGATTGCAATTTAGTTACAAATATCGGCTGTGCGTCGGGCTTTACGCATACGAGTAGCGAATATTATTTGGAGGGAACGCTTCCGACCGGAGAAATTTTGTTTCCTTTACAACACCCTCAAAGTTTAGCGTCTCGCGTACTTACAGCGGAAGAATATGTACGCAGTGCTATTCCAAAATGTTTTGAAGAAAAATATGAAGATTTAGAGGTCGCCACTCTTAATAAACAGATTGCGGTATATAATTTTTTGGGACCAAACGGTTTTTTGGGCGATCCGAAAATCGTTGAAAAGTATGAAGATCTTGAAAAGAACAACCTCTTTGAACTTATAGATTGGGCGTGTAGATACAAAGAATATTACAAAGCGCAAAAGTATCTTTATTTGGCATTGACAAAGTCCGCTTTTGTCGGCAAAAAAAACTTTTGCGCAAAGTGTACAACTAAAGGATGTCTTGCTGTTTGTCCGACAAAAAGCATATCTTTGATTAAGGCACAAGACGGGCAAAATGCTGTTGTAATCGACTCAAAAACTTGCATTTATTGTTTTAATTGCGTTAAAAAATGTTGGATTGTAAATCCGGAATAATTGAAATGTCAGAACATTAGGAGGATCTTATGAGATTGAGCAAAAGCAACTTTTACGATAATAACGACTACGTTAGAATGCCGATTCTATTTACTCCTTTTTGCAAAATAGAAACCGCAACAAAGGTTTTTAATGCTATAAAAAAATCGAAACCCAAGAAATTATATGTCTTTTCCGACGGGGCAAGAGAAGCCTCCGAGAAAGAAAATGTCGAATATCTGCGCAAATGGGTTGTGGAAAATGTAGATTGGGACTGCGAGGTATTCACAAATTTCCAAGAAAAAAACCTCGGCACAAGATTTGGAATTGAAACGGCGATTGATTGGTTTTTTGCGAATGAAGAAATGGGAATAATTCTTGAAGACGATTGTTTGCCGGCTCCGAGTTTCTTTAGATTTTGCTCGGAAATTCTTACTAAATACAAGGACGACGAAAAAGTTTTTCTTATAAACGGCACCAACGAAACAGCAAAAGATTTATCGGCAAATACTTATTCTTTCAAGAAAATCACGGACTTTTCCGAGGATATTGCCGGAATTTGGGGTTGGGCGACTTGGCGAAGAGCGTGGAAAAAACACGATAAATCAATGTCGCGACTGCAAGAATATCGTGATGCCGTAGGGGCGGGGTTTGCCCGCCCTAAAAACCAACCAAGTGGCGAATTGGGCGGGCAAACCCCGCCCCTACAAAATAATTACGAAGAAAATTTGCGAAACACTCGACTAAAAAACATCTGTGAACAAATGGAATATATCTTGGACGGAAAAAACAACACTTGGGACATTCAGTTGAGATTTTCGACCTTGATAAACGACGGACTTTTTGTTGTCCCGGACTGCAATTTGGTCAGCAATATCGGGGGTAGCAGTTCGGAGTCCGCTCACAAGACGTTTAAGTATAGCGTTGGAACAAATTTAGCAGTCGGGGAAATTTCATTTCCGATAAAACATCCGCAAGTTGTTGCGGCGCAGGCACTTAGCGCAAAAGAATATATCCGCGCAGCTTTTGTGCCGAATATTTCGACAAGAGAATTTTGGGAAATAGAGGCGACAATAACCGACAGAATTTTGACCGTTCATAATTTTTTAGTGCGGAGTAAACTTCCAAAAGAACAAAAAATCGAAATGTATGAGGAATTTTTAGGCGACAGTTTACGTGAATTGATAAATTATGCCGTAAATTCTGGCGAACACGCTAAGGCGCAAAAATACATTTCTTTGGCGGAAGCGGACGGAGTATTAAAAGGCGAAAAAAATCTTCGCAATTCGGAGGGAAAATGAGGTTAGTTAAAAATAATATTGTCGATAATAACGACTACGAAAAAATGCCGATATTATTTACGCCGTTTTGCAAAATCGAAACGACAAAAAAAGTTTTTTCGGCAATAAGAAGATCAAGACCTAAAAAATTATACGTTTTTTCGGACGGTTGGCGGGCGACCGTCGCCTCCGAGAAAGAAAATGTCGAATATCTGCGCAAATGGGTCGTGGAAAACGTCGATTGGGACTGCGAAGTATTCACTAATTTTCAAGAAAAAAATCTCGGCACAAGATTCGGAATAGAAGCGGCGATAGATTGGTTTTTCGAGAACGAAGAAATGGGAATAATTCTTGAAGACGATTGCCTTCCCGCGCCGAGTTTTTTTCGATTCTGCTCGGAAATTCTAACAAAATACAAGGACGAAGAAAGCGTTTTTCTTATAAACGGCACCAATGAAACAGCAAAAAACCTGTCGGCAAATACTTATTCTTTTAAGAGAATCACGGATTTTTCGGAAGATATTACGGGAATTTGGGGTTGGGCGACTTGGAGAAGAGCATGGATTAAGCACGATAAATCGATGTCGCAATTGGAAAAATACAAAACAAAACGCGAAATCGACGACAATTCTCACGATTATGACGAATACATAAAAAACGCCAGAATAAAAATCCTTACCGACCAAATGGAGATAATTTTATCGGGCAGAAACAACACCTGGGACTTGCAGTTAAAATTTTCGGCTTTAATAAATAACGGGCTGTTTGTTGTTCCCGATTGCAATTTGGCGACAAATATCGGCTGCGGCGTTGCGGATACGGCGCATAACGGTTTTGAATATAACGTCGGCGCAATGCTTGTCGCGGGAGAAATGAATTTTCCGCTCGAACATCCGAAAACAGTCGCCGCCCGCCCGCTTACCGCTCGGGAATTCAGGCGCGCCTCGTTCTTTCCGATTTTAGACGGAATGGATTTTTGGGAAATGGAAATGAATATCACGGAAGAAATAAGGATAATCAACGACTTTTTGGACAAAACGACCTGCGTTTCTCTTGAGCAAAAAAACGAAATGTATAAACCTGTGGTCGTTAACGGAATTTATAGATTGCTTTTAACCTGTTTGCTTTTTAAAGAATACGCCAAAGCGCAAAAATATTTTTATTTGGCGCTGTCAAAAGGCGTTTTAGAGGGCGAAAAAAACTTTTGCGCAAAATGTGTCGGTCGAAAATGCTTATCTGCTTGTCCTGCAAAAAGTATTTTTCCGTATCAGACAAAAGAGAGCGGATTTACTGTTGCGATTAACAGAAAAACGTGTCAGTATTGTTGGAAGTGTATGAAAGCCTGCCCGATAGTAAATCCGATAAACTAATAAAAATTTGCGGGGTTTTCGCTTTCAATTTTCGGCATAAATTACTTTTATGGAATTGAAAAACTTAAAAAAACGAAAATTAAGAGGAAAACCTTATGAATTTTGCGGAAGTTGGGCGGTTTTTGCTTGTGGCGGGCGTGTCGATAACTATTATCGGCGTGTTTTTTCTTTTGTCGGACAAATTGCCTATCGGACAATTGCCGGGGGATGTAAACTTTTCGCGAGGTAGTATTCAGATTTCGCTTCCGATTATGACCTGTATTTTGTTATCGGTTGCGCTTACTATTGTGGTAAATTTCTTCTCGAAATAAAAAAAACGCGCTTTTTATTGCGGCTTATATTATATTTATATACATAAACAAGACAAAACTCGTGCGAGAGGAGTTATTAAACGTGAGTATATTTTCAAAAGCGGCTATTATTGGGTTGTGTGCGGGAGCATTTCTTTTGGTATCTGCGCAAACTTTTATTCGCGCCAATTTGGCAGGATATTTTCCGTCAGCCGAAAAAAGAATGGTTGTGATGTCGTCTGAGGATTTGTCCTCGAGAGCGTGGAGAATTACGGACGAAAACGGCTCTGTGGCGAAACAGGGAGTTATCGGAACAAGCTTAATAGGGGTAAGCGACCATTCGGCGTTTGCATTTAATCACGAAATCCTGTTTTCCGAATTAACGCGGGAAGGGAATTTCGTTCTTTCGATTGACGGCGTAGAAAACGCGCGTACATTCAGAATAACTTCCGACCCGTATAGCGAAGCGATTGCCTCGTCTTTGAGGTGGATACGCGTTCAAAGAAGCGGCTCCGTCCATACGCTCGACCGCGAGCCCGCGCATTTCGGCGACTCCGTGGCGTTTGTTTATTACAGAACGGGACCCAACAGGAGCGACCCTTGGGCGGAAAATGATGAATTTATCGCTCACAATTTGCTCGGCGGCTGGTATGCTTCTACCGACTACACAAAATCGACCCCGCTTATCGCTTTGACAACCTTTTATTTGCTGAGAGCATACAACCTTGCGCCCGAAACCTTCACAAGAAGATACAGCCCAAGCGCTTTGGTCGATATTTTGGACGAGGCGCGCTTCGGACTTGAATATCTGCTCAAAGTTATGCCGAACGACAGAGACTTCATAATAAACGTCGGCGGATACGACTCCGAATTCGGCGTCCGCCTTCCGCATCGCGACAGAAGAGACGGTTTGAGACCCGCGTTTTCTATAAAGAGCTCGTCTTGTATGGCTTCCGTTTCGGCGGCGCTTGCTTTGGGCGCGCAAACTTTCCAAAACATAGACGCGAATTTTGCAAGACAATGCAGAGAAAAAGCGATAAGATTATTTGACGCGGCGCAGGCTCAGGGTGTTAGACCCGAATGGCTGGAACGCGGTTGGGCGCTTTTTCCCGACCCGACTGCCGAAGACAATTTGCTTATGGCGGCGGTGGCTCTCCATCAGCTTACGGGCGAAGAGCGGTTTTTGACGAGAGCAAGAGCGCTTTCGGACGCGCTTCCCGCGGCGCACTGGATAAGCTGGGACGTCCAAAACGTAATTGCGCAATCTATGGTTTTGCCGCAACATCCAAACGCGCGCAGAACAATTCTTGAGAGCTTGGGCGGCACTTTGTCTAACAGCAGAAACGCGCAAAATATATGGAACCTTCCCAAGGGCTACACCATAAACGCGCTTTATAATTATTTTGTTATAGCGATAGGAGCGGGAGCATACAGCGTTCAGTCGGGCGACAATACTCACGCAAGTCTTGTTTTGGACGTTCTTAACTACAACTACGGGCTTAACAACTGGGGCTTAAGTTTTACGGCGCTTCAGAGCATTCCCGAAAGCGTTCGCAATTTTAACCACCCGATATACAGACTTCAGCAAAGATTGTTTCCCGAAGGCTTAACGGCGGTCGGTCCGACCGACAGAGCGACCCACGCCGCCCAAAGTATATGGATTTTGTATGACCTTCGCACATCGGCGCAATTCCCGTTCAACACTCAAGCGGTGGTGTTTTACGACTTGGACGGCGACTTTATTTCGATGGGCGGAAGAACGAGCGGCGCGGCGAAAAACATCTATCTTATGACTTTGGCAAACACCCTTTTTGGTAGAAATTAGGAGGATACGAATAAATGAAAAAATTACTCTTTATAGCAATTTGCGCGATATTGTTTTCGGTGGCGTTTATGGGATGCCGCGGCGGCTCAACTTCTCCCCGCAGAGCGATTGACGGCGGAGTTTATGTGCGCTACAACTTTTTGGGCTTCACTCCAAGCCGCCAAAAGAGATTGGTGGTTATGTCCGAGCGAAACCTGAGCGGCAGAGAATGGACTATAACAAAAGAGGAAGCGGATAGCGTTGTTATGCGCGGTCGTTTCGGTAATTCGGCGAGCGGAGTATCGGGACACATGCCTCTTCCGTTCAACTACATTGTGGATTTTACCGCATTGCGCGACGAGGGGACATACAGATTTGAAACGGACGGTGCGGAAGCGGCGATTTTCCCGATTTCAAACGACCCTTATTCGTGGCTTATAAGCAGACCTCTTCTTTGGATGCGCACGGCTCGCTGCGGATACGACGGACACAGAACTCACGGAGTTTGCCATTTGCAAGACTCGGCGGGCATTCTTTTCCACAGGCGCGGCGGCGATAACGGCTCGTGGCACGACGCCGGCTCAGGCAAAAGAAGAGATATGAGAGGCGGCTGGCACGACGCGGGCGACTACGTTAAATTTACGCTTACAATCGGCTATGCGACCTATTTTATGCTTCGCGCTTACGAACTTTACCCCGCGCTTTTTGACACAATGTTCAATTTTAGCCGCACCGAGCTTAACGACATTTTAGACGAAGCAAAATGGGGCTTGGATTGGCTTTTCAAAACGATGGATCCGCGCGACACGAACGAATTTGTTGTTCAGGTGGCGAATTACGTTGACCACAACGTCGGTTATCGTTTGCCGCATAACGACACTTTGAGCGGACATAACCGTCCGATTTTGGCGGCGCTTTCTCCAACGCAAATGGGATATGCCGCGGCAAGCTTGGCTTTGGGCGCGAACATTTTCCGTAATATTCCGGGCAAAGAAAACCTCGCCAGACAATACGAAGAACGCGCTCGCTTAATTTTCAGACGGGCGATTTCGGACGATGCGGAGGCTCCCGCGGGCTACGACGACAAACTCAACACGTGGTACGGCGACCAAACGATAAACGATAACCTTGCTCTTGCCGCGGCGGAGCTTTACAGATTAACGGGCGTTGACCACTACAGAGAGCAGTCCGTGCGCTTCCAAGACATAGCGAGAGACGCGGGTTGGCGCGCTTGGGAATCGGTAAATATGCCTGCAAACTTGCGCGTTATGGAGTGGCATCCCGTTGCAGTAAACGATTTGCACGCCGATTTGGACGCGTTTATGGCTCACGGCAGAAGACCGGGCAATATCTGGGGACTTCCCACGCAATACGTTTGGGCGGGTCTTTACACATACATCGCAATCGGCGCTAACGCATTGGAATTTCAAATGCTGACAGGCGACAGAAGATACGAAGAGCTCGGCAGAAATATGTTCGACTACTTTATGGGAAAAAACAACTGGGGCATTAACTTTGTGGCAACCGAAGACCCGCGCCTTGCAGGCAGAACAATAACTCAGCCGAACTCGCAAATCTTCGGACTTCAAGCGCAATTTTTCCCCGAAGGCGCAATTTCGGAAGGACCGGGCGACAGACCAAGCTGGGATCGTTTCAGCATATTCTTCCCCTTTGACCCAACGATAGAGCGCACCTACAAGTTCAACACGGTGGACGGCGTATTCTTCGACAACCGCAAAGACTTTATGTCAATGGAAACCACAATCCACGGCGTTGCGGCGGGGATATTCAAGCTGACAACCGCGATAAAGTTTTTCTCGGAAGAGAGAGCGAGATAAGCGCTTTTAAGAAATTTTTGATAAAAGGGCAGAGCAATCTGCCCTTTTTTGTTTTTTGCAAAATTTTCTTCTTTTTGCTCAATACAAAAGAAGCCGAGAAAATTGAACTGGTGAAAAATTTTCACCGGTTCGCTCCGTTGAAACACTCGTCTGCTCCGATTAAAGCGTTTACCGAAAAAGGGCTGTATATGCTTGCCACAATACTCAAAAGCGAACAAGCGACAAAAACGACCTTGGCGATAATCGAAACTTTCGCTAAAATTCGTGAATTAACGAGAACTGTAGGCGAATTGGCAAAAACGACAACCAAAGAAGAAAAACAGCCGCTTATGCAAAAAAGCGGAGAAATTATTTCGGACATTTTAGGCGATTCGTTAAGCGTTTCCGAATCGGAAACAACCTTTGAAATAAATTTAGCTGTAATGAATTTGAAGCATACGGTAAGAAGAAAAGCGTAGGGCATAATAATTTTTTTTGATAAAAGGACAGAGCAATCTGTCCTTTTTTTGTATGAGGTTTGCGCAAATATTATTTTACTGCAAAAAGGGTGGCGACCGTCGCCAAAAAACGGAGAAATATATGCAAAATAAAGAATTTATTTGGGAAACGCACGGAGTTCATACAGGGACGGAAAACGACCTTGTTTCGCACGGGATTGACGACATTGAAGCGATAATCGAAAAAGCGATTTCTATGAAGCATCCGAATATAACATTCATAATTCACACGCCGCGACTTACGAAATTTCGCTATCTCAGCGAAGAAACCACAAACATTAAATTTGTGCGCGGGAGCGAAGCATACCAGAATTATGCGCAAAAAATCTCGGATTTACGAGAAAAATACGCCTCAAAAATAAACATCCGCTACGGAATAGAACTCGAATGGATGGGCACAAAATTAGGACTGCAATGGAACAGAAGCAAGGTTTTGCTTGTTCCCGACGCGGATTTTATTATCGGCTCGGTGCATTTTTCAAAGGAAGGAATTCCCTACGACGGCTCAATCGAGGAAACGCAAAAACTGCTGAAAATGCGCGGAAATCTCGAAAACTATTGGGCGCAATATTTTGAAGAAATTATAGAAATGGTCTCGTATTCGTCCGATATGATTGACGTGGTCGGACACTTGGATTTACCGAAACTTTATGTCGATTTGCCGAAAGATTTTACCGAAATCGATAACGGCGACAATATTGTAGCCGACCGCCTGAGAACGCTTTTGGAAATGATAAGCGAGAACAATTTGGCGCTCGACCTTAATCTTGCGGGCTTAAAAAAGGGCTGTGGGATTTATCCGAATTTGTCCGTTCTCAAGCGTGCAAAAACGCTTAAAATCCCCATTGCAATCGGCTCCGACACCCACGCCATAAACGACTACGGGCAACTTTACGACAAGGCGATTGACTACGCAAAACAGGCGGGTTATAGCCAATACGTCAGTTTTTCGCGCAGAATTCCCGAAATACGCCCGTTTTCGTATAAAGACAGCGAAGACATAGACAACTACGACGCGCTTAATTTGAGCATACAAATACTCAATCGACGGTTTCCCGTAAGCAATTTGGGGCGCATTCCTCGTTTTGCGTTTGGCGGAAAATACGCGGATTTCATAAAACTTTACGACGGCGCGACATCTTTGGGCAATCTTTCGGCAATTCGGACAAGAAGAGAATGCAAAAGCATAATGATTGGCGAGGATTTTCCCGAAATTTACGACGAAAACGAGGTCGGGATTTTATCGCGGCATTACGACAAGCCCGGAGTTTTGTCGATTTTGTTTAATATGCTCGCCAGCGAGGGCATAAACGTGAAAACCGCCTTTGTAAATTCCAAGTCGGGCGGTATAGCGGAGGCGTTTTTGACGGTTTCGGGCGACGAAAAAGGCATTAAAAACGCAATAGAATTCGTAAAAGGCACAGGAAAAGACAATTTTCTTTCGATAGAATTCGGCAAAAAACTTAACGCTCCGCCTGTAAAAAAATGCAAACACTACCTTTTGGAAGTTGACGGCGTAAAACTGCCCATCCCCTTAGGAAAACAAATGATTTTGGCGGTAATAAAAAACAAACCCGGCGTTCTTTTAATTTTACTTTCGGCGCTCGCTTCACGCAAAATAAACATCATAGACCTGCAATTAGGCGAGCGAGGCGACAGAGGCTTTTTGGCGGTATCGATAGACGGAGATTTTGGCGTGGTAGAGGAAATGCTACGGAAATTAGGCAATCAGTATTACGAGACCACGCATTTTGAGTTGGAGTGTTGAGGGGTGTATTGTTTTGTTGAAAAAAGATAAAGTTTTGTAAATCTTGCATTTGACAACAGAAATAAATTATTTTATATGAATAAATACAAGGGGAACAGGAAACACTTATGATTGAATTTGACGCAAAGAACAAGCGAATGAACGGACAATATTTTACACAAAATAATCCGTTTGAAAATGCCGCTTTCAGAGAGTGGTGTGAAATTTGCGATTTTCAAAATCAGACGATATTAGAGCCGTTTGCGGGAGCGAATAATCTTATAAAAATGCTGAAAAAAATGAATGTTTGTAAAAATTTCGCATCTTTTGATATTGAACCAAAAAATGAAGCCGTAATTTTTCGTAACACATTGCTTGATTTCCCAAAAGGATACAATGTTTGCATAACAAATCCTCCGTATCTTGCCAAAAATTCGGCTACTCGAAGAAATCTGAGTTATCCAAATACGGAATATGACGATTTATATAAATATTCTCTATCAAAATGCTTGGAAAATAGCGAAAACGTTGGCGCAATAATTCCTGCATCCTTTCTTAATTCAGGGCTTTTCAGAAACCGATTGTCGCATTATGTTTTATTGCCGTCAAAAATGTTTGACGATACCGAGCACCCCGTATGCCTTGCTTTGTTTTGCAATGAAACAAGACCAATAAAAATTTATGACGGGCAATTTTTTATTGGTTTTTTAAATGATTTGGAACAAAAACTGCCGCAATGTTGTGATTTTTCTGACTTAAAATTTAACGACAAAAGCGGCAAACTTGGCTTAATAGCTATTGATAACACCGTTGAAGCATCTATAAAGTTTGTAAAAGGCGAAGATATTTCTCCCGAAAGAGTCGGGTTTTCCTCAAGAAGTATAACCAGAATTTCGATAAAAACAAGAAATATAAATTCACTTATAAAAAAATTAAACACAAATCTCAACAAATTTCGGACAGATACAGCCGATGTTTTTCTTACGCCGTTTAAGGGGACAAGAAAAGACGGAAAATTCAGAAGACGTCTTGATTTTTCAATGGCTCGCTCACTAATAGCGGAGGCAGCGTGAAATGGTAAATTACGAGAGCGAATATAAAAAACAGCTTGTGAAAAACTTGAAAGAAGTTTTATTTCTGTTAGATACAGACGATATGAAGTTCAAAATTCAAAGTTGGGCAGACAAGTTTGGATATTCTTTTGATGAAATATTAGAAAAGATAAAAAAAGATCCGATATTTAGTTGTGTGTTTGCCAAAGACCCTGCTAAGCAAAATTTGTATCAAAAGCTTGCGGCGAATTATATTGAAAGACTATCAGTTGTAAAAGACTTTGCAACACTTCCGCAAGGTGGCAAAAAAGCGCTTTATTTAGTAAACGGCAAATTATTAGACGGTAATGTTCTTGACAAAGCATCGAAAGACACAAAATCTATCGATTTTGCTTGGAAAGTTGGAGATTATTTGTTTTTCGCTTCGCACAAATACACAAAAGATTCAGGTGGAGCGCAAGATAACCAATATGCAGATATTCAGGAGTTTTTGAGGCACGCGCGAGACAATAACTATAAAAAGCATATATTTCTTGCTATATGCGACGGGAAATATTATTTGCAGAAAGACGCTCAAACAGGAAGCGAAACAAAAATCGAACGTCTGAAAAAACTAACTTGCCAAAACTCTTTTGTTATTACAATAGAAGAATTGGAACGTTTTCTTACATCAGAAGAATACAAAAAGGTATAGGTAAATGCTCTACCTCGTCCCCACTCCCATAGGAAACCTCGAAGACATAACCATTCGCGCAAAAAAAGTTCTCTGCGAAGTCGATTTGATTATCGCCGAAGATACGCGAAACAGCGGGATTTTGCTGAAACACATCGGAAGCGACGTAAAGATGTGGGCTTATCACGACCATAACGAAGCGAAAGTCAGCCAAAACATTATCGATTTTATGAAAAACGGCGACAAATCCGTCGCGCTCATAACCGACGCGGGAACTCCGGGAATTGCCGACCCCGCATTTTATATTGTGCGCGAGGCGATAAAGAACGACATAAAAATTACCTCGCTTCCGGGTGCTTCGGCGTTTATTACGGCGCTTGTGGCAAGCGGACTTCCCAGCGAAAGATTTATTTTCGAGAACTTTTTACCGCCGAAATCAGCAAAGCGCACAAGGATTTTTGAGAGCTTCAAAGACGAAAAAAGAACGGTGATTTTTTACGAATCGCCGCATAGAATACTGAAAGTTTTGCAGGAATTGGACGCGGTTTTGGGCGATATTCCAACGGTTGTTGCGCGGGAATTAAGCAAAATTTACGAGGAATTTATCCGCGGAACGCCCAAAGAAATCCTGAAAACCTTTGAAAAACGAACTCCTAAAGGCGAATTTGTAGTGTTGTTTAATGCGGGCGGAATAAACGCCCAACTGTTAGGGTTCGCTTCGGCTTCGCTCAGCGATCGAAGCGGCGATATAGAAGCAGAGGATGACGAATGATAATCTGGCTTGTAATTGTAATTATCGCGCTTACGTGTTCGGTGTTTTTTGCGCTTTCGGAAACCTCGATTTTCTCCATTTCGCGCGAAAAATACGAGGCGCTCAAAAACGATAAAGGGCGCGGGCGAAAAGTTTACGAAGTCCTTATGAAAAGCAATTTGTTTTTGGTTTTTCTGCTTCTTGGAAACAATTTTGTAAATATTGTGGCAATTTCGGGTATGGAAGTATTGTTCGGCGGCGTTTTCGGCAGTAATTTGACTTTAATTTTCATCAGTACTACGGTTATTCTCGTGGTTATCGGCGAAATTATGCCCAAAGTTATCGCTGTGGGAAATTATATGTCCGTCGCTCGGTTTGTTGCGCCGATTATTGTTGTCGTGCTGAAATTCGGCGACGGGTTTTTCAAGAAAATCGACGCGTTTAACTTGTATATTTTGCGTATGAATTACCGTTATTTGCTTCAAATGCCCAATCCTTTTGTGACAAGCGACGAATATTCCGTTGCGGTCGAAGAAGCGGTCGCAAACAAGAAAATCGGCAAAAGTACAGGCGAAATGATAAGCTCTTTTTTGGATATTACGCAGGCGAGCGTTTCAAAAATCGCCAGAAATCGAAAAGAGATAAAAATTATTAGCGATTTTGCCGACAAAAACGCGCTTTTGCCCGACGAAGTCGCCATATTTTATGAAGAAAACGATGAAATCAAAAATCTTCTTTATCGTCCGTTTGACGGCTCCGTTAAAATTTTCGTCCCCGAATGGTTTCCAAACACAAAAAACATAGGCGATTTGCACAATTATTTTTTGCAGACAGGCAACGATTGCGTGCTTTTGCTCGACGAATACGGCGGATTTTACGGAGCGGCAAGTCGATACGACATATATAAATATTGGAAAGCACTGTGCCGCGACAAAGCCCAAACATTAAGCGAAATTACGCTTTTGGGGAGCGACGAATTGGTGAAATATCACGAATGGGTAATGCCCGAAATACTCGACAAACACGCGGAAACAAAGACATTTAACGGACTTTTGTGCTTAATTTCAGGCAAAATTCCCGAAAGCGGCGAAATCATAACTCAGGGCGGCTTCAGCTATCAAATAATAGAGGCGGACGCGAAAAAAGCGCTGAAAGTAAAAATCCAAAAAAACACATTTTTCACTCAAACTTGACAGAATGCTTTGGCAATTATTATTTTAGCGGGACTTATGTGTTTGGAAATTAGAAAAATACCCGAAGGCGGGCAAATTACCGAGATGGTTTTGCGACTTGGCGAGTGCGATGTCGCGCTGACGCTGGAAACGCAGAGAAACCGTGAAAAAATATCTTGCACAGCCGAGTATCGAACTAAAATAAACTGCGAATGTTCGCGTTGTTTGGAAGAGTTTGAGCAAGAGATAAGCGGTAAAGTCGAGTTTTTTATAGTTCCCGAAAAGCAAGAGGCGGTCATCGGCGATTTTGACAGCTATTTTTACAGGGGCGAAAACACAAAAATTGATTTTTCGCAAACGATTTACGACGAGGTTTTCACGCAAGTTCCGATGAAACCCTTATGTAAAGAGGATTGCGCGGGTATCGAATTAAATTGAATTGAAAAATAAAAAATGTTTTACAGGAGTTAGAAAATGGCGGTTCCAAAGAGAAGAGTATCACCCTCGCGCAGAGATATGCGACGTTCGCATCACGCGCTTAATGCTCAAATGCCGAGCGTTTGTTCGCATTGCAAGCAGTACAAAATTTCTCACCGTGTTTGCCCGTCTTGCGGATATTACGACGGAAAACAAGTGCTTTCAGTCAAAGAAGATTGATAAGCGCCGGCAAGAATACATTTGCGGGGCAAGTTTTTTGCCCCTGTTTTGTCGTATAGTAAATGTTTAGCCTGCGATAAGCAGAAAAAATGCAAAAAATTTAGGACAAATTGAAGAGAAGAAATAAAAATTTCGCGCTCAAAGGAAATCAAATATGAAACAAAACATCTACGACCTTAACCTTGCTGAACTGCAAGAAAAAATTGTTGAAATCGGCGATAAAAAGTATCGCGCGCAGCAGGTTTTTGACGCGATTTATCCGACGGGAGTGAATTCGGCGGGCGATATTAAGAATATTCCTCAGAATTTGCAGGAAAAACTTGGCGAAACTTTTGAATTTGTTCCTGCGAAAATCGAAAAAACGCTTGTGTCAAGCATTGATAAATCCGTGAAATTTGCACTTAAACTGCTTGACGGCGCGATAATCGAATGCGTGATTTTGTGTGTGAAAGACAGGAGAACGTTGTGTTTGTCGAGCCAAGTCGGGTGCAGGCTCGGTTGTGTGTTTTGCGAAACGTCGAAAATGGAGTTTAAGCGGAATTTGACCTCGGGCGAAATTTTGTATCAGTTGGTTATCGCTAATAATTATCTTAAAGAATTCGGCGAAAAAATCACGAATATTGTGTTTATGGGAATGGGCGAGGCGCTGAGTAATTTCGATAATTTTGAAAAAGCATATTGGGCTATCCACAACCAAAAAATATTCAATATCGGAACGCGAAAAATCACGGTTTCGACCGCGGGAGTGATTTCGAGCATACGAAAACTTATGAAAAGCAATATCCAAATAGATTTGGCGATTTCACTTAACGCTTCCACCGACGAGGAGCGAAGCAAAATTATGCCGATAAACAAAAGGTATCCTATTGCGCAACTTTTAGAGATTTCAAAGGAATACACAGAGAATTGCGACAGAAGCGTAATGTTTGAATACGTTATGATTTCTGGCAAAAATGACAGCGAAGACGACGCAAAACGCCTCGCAAAAATGCTAAAAGACATTCCCTGTAAACTGAATTTAATTCCGCTGAACGACTGCACTTGCGACCTTTCCTGCTCGCCCGAAGAGCGAATAGAGCCGTTTACAAAAATTATTTACGACGCGGGAATACGGGTGATGGTGCGCAGAAGCGGCGGCAAAGATATAGGCGGCGCTTGCGGGCAGTTGGCGGGGAGTTTGTAAGGGCGAGGTATGCGAAAAAATCTTAATATTCGATTTTCTCTTTTTTATTCGCGCGCAGGTTCGGCATAATATATTTTATTACGGAAGCCTGCAAAACTTTACTTTTTTTACGTGGAGCATATAAATTTATGAGCGAAATCCGACAAAATGAAGCAGACAAAGACAACGGCAACAACTGCGACTGCGCCGACAAAAAGGTCGAAGCCTCCAAAGGGTTTTGGATTTTGCGCATGCTGAGCGACACCAAAAGATATTTCGGCATATTTCTTCTTGTCGTAAGCATTATGCTGGCGTATAAACTGCTGTTTGCGTTTGACGAACTTGCTCAAACCATCGGCAGAATTGTCGGAATTCTCAGCCCGTTTATATTAGGATTTGTGATTGCCTACTGTATAAATATCCCTGTTTCGTTTTTGGAACGCATTATCAAAAGTGTGATTAAGTCGAGGAAATTGAGATACATAGAAAAATTCGCAAGAGTTATAAGCATCCTTATAACAGGCGTAGGGCTAATATTTTTGCTTGTTTTTGGTTTGCGCGGATTTATCCCTATGATTTACGAAAACGCTATGCAACTTGTAAAGCTTATGCCCGGATACATCGAGCAGGGGCTTCATCTTATAAAGGATATTCCATACGCCGAACAGCTCGGAATAAACGAAATGATTGCCCCGCTTATGGAAACAAGACCTTGGACAAACTTTGAGCTAAACTTGGGCGGCGGGCTTCGCATTGCGCAAAATTTCTTTTCGGGAATATTTTTTGTAATTCTTTCTATTATATCGGCGATTTACTTTTTGGCGGAATATGAAAAAATAAAAGCGTTTTTTCATAGAGTAATAAAAATTATACCTTCGGGCGAAAAGCAAAAAGCAACCCTTAAATACGTGCGTTTGGTTGACGACAGTTTCCGTAAATTTTTGACGGGACAGTCTCTCGATTCGTTAATTCTTGCGACCATAACGACAACGCAATTTTTCTTTTTAGGCTCGCCCTATCCGTTTGTTTTGGGGCTTATGCTCGGCGTGGCAAACATTGTTCCGTATTTTGGCTCAATATTCGGCTCAATGCTCGCGGTCTTCATTACTTTCTTCAGCAACGGATGGGAAACCGCGCTTTTGACGGCGATAATTCTACTCATAACCCAGCAATTCGACGGATATTTCATAAATCCCAGAATTATGGGAACGTCCTTTAAATTGAGCCCGATAATTGTAATAATAGCGATAACTGTAGGCGGCGCGCTCGGCGGCGTAGCAGGAATGATTTTCGCAATTCCCGTTGTAAACGTCCTGAAAACCGTAATGGACGAATTTTTGGAGACGAGGGAGAAAAAATTAAGTCTAACCATATACGATTAGACATTATTAAGCTCTCAACGGAAACCCTGCTTTATCAAGTCCGTCCAAAATCTGTTTTTGCGCGCTTTCTAAAAATTCGGGTGATAGTGTGTTTTCTTTGTCTAAAAATTCGGTGCGCAAAGTTATTGCCTTTTTTTCGTCCATTTCAAAATTGTCTATTACGCTTGTTCTCACGATATTTTGCACTTTCAGTTTTTCAACTGCCGAAAGAATTTCCGCTACTGTTATTTTCTTGTCGGCAACAACCGTGTAATCCAAAACCGAGCCGGGAAAT